>NZ_JALPKP010000015.1:0-105074 GCF_051383635.1 Geodermatophilus sp. CPCC 205506
CAAGCGGCATCAGCCCGAGCAGCAGCACGGCAACAAGTGGCTGACCGCGATGCTGGTCGAGGCGGCCGGCTCGGTGGGGCGGATGAAGGGCGCCAACTATCTGGCCGCCCAGCACGCGAGGCTCACCAGCCGGCGGGGCATGGCCCGGGCACAGGTGGCGGTCGGCCACTCGATTCTGGTCTCGGCCTATTGGATGCTGACGCGCGACGAGACCTACTCCGACCTGGGGCCGGAGTGGCTGGCCCGTCGCAACGACGAGGCGCACACCCGCCGGCTGGTCGCCCAGCTCGAACGCCTCGGCCACACCGTGGTTCTCGATCCGGCCGCCTGATCGGAACTGCAGAAGAACTGGAGGACGGGCTGCGCCCGCCCCGCGCTGACGCGCGCCTGCAACTCACCCATTCACGGGTCTGTGACGGGTCGCGCTCTTGATCGCTGGAGCGGCGCATCTGGCGTCGTGGGCGGGTCTGGCGCCGGGGATCTTCGAGTCGGCCGGCAAACGGCACCAGCCCGGGGCCCAGCACGGCAACAAAGACTGACCTCGATGCTGGTCGAGGCAGCCGGCTCCGTCGGGCGGATGAAGGGCAAGAACTACCTCTCGGCCCAGTTCGCGGGGCTCACCAGCCGGCGGGGGATGGACCTGACCCAACTGCAGAAGAACTGGAGGACGGCCGGATCCGTCCTCCGCGCTGGTGACTTGCAGGCCGAGGATCTCCCGGTGCCCGTCGGTGTTCACGCCGGTGGCCAGCAGCGCGTGCACGTTGACCACCCGACCGCCCCCGCGGACCTTGAGGACCAGGGCGTCGGCCGCGACAAAGGTGTAAGGCCCCTGGTCGAGGGCCGGTGCCGGAAGTCCGCGACCTGGGCGTCGAGCTCCTTGGCCATCTCGCTGACTTGGGACTTTGACAGCCGAGTGATCCCAAGCTCTCGACGAGCTTCTCCATCCGGCGGGTGCTCACCCCAAGCAGGTAGCAGGTGGCGACCACGGTGGTCAGCGCCTGCTCCGCGCGCCGGCGATGCTCCAGCAGCCAGTCGGGGAAGTAGGACCCGGCGCGCAGCTTGGGCACCGCCAGCTCCAGCGTGCCGGCCCGGGTGTCGAACTCCCGGGGCCGGTAGCCGTTGCGGACGTTGGACCGCGCCTCGCTTCGCTCGCCGTAGCCGGCGCGCAGACCGCGTCGGTTTCGGCCGACATGAGGGTGTTGAGGAAGGTCGTAAGCATTCGGCGCAGCAGGTCCGGGCTGGCCTGGGCGAGTTGCTCTTGCAAGAAGTGGGCAGGGTCGATACTGCTCGGCGCGGTCATCGCGTCGAACTCCTGGGTCTCCGAGAGGTCTCCAAAGAACACGCGGTGGCCGCCTTCACGTTCGAGGGCTACTCGTCACCGAGCCCGTCGAACACCACCTTGGTGGACGCCACTTAGGTGTCCCTGAACCGGCTCAGGCCCTCGATGGCGGGTTGGTCCAGCCATCCGACGAGCCGCGTCGCCGTCGAGGCGGTAGGGGATCGCCCGGTTCACGCATGCCGTGGGGGAGTCGCGGCGTCGGCCGGACCGCGGGTGGCGGACCAGCTGGCGAGGAGCTGGATCGCGTCATGTTCGGGCGAGCCCGGTTGGGGGGTGAAGACGGTGAGGGTGTGGTCGCCGGTCGCGTCGACGGTGAGGTTCTCGTAGGGCAGGACCACCTCCCCGATCGCCGGATGTCGGAAGGCCTTGACGCCCGGCCTGTGCGCCCGGACGTCGTTGGCTGCCCACCGAGTGCGGAAGGCGCCGCTGCGGGTGGACAGCTGACCGATCAGCGCGATCAGGGCCGGGTCATTGGGACGGCGACCGGCCTCGACCCGGAGTAGGGACACCGTGTCGCTGGCGATGCGCCCCCACTGCGGGAACAGCTGGCGGGCCCGGTGCTCATCCAGGAAGAGGAAGAGTGCGGTGTTGGGCGGGCCGTCGGTGTCGAACAACGGCGCATACAGCGCTCGTCCCAGGTCGTTGACCGCCAGCACGTCGAGCCGGCTGCTGAACACCACGGCCGGCAGGTCGCCCATCGAGTTCAGCAGGACCTGAACGCCGGCGCTGATGATCTCCTTGACCGCGGCCTTGGGTCGCTTGCATGCCTCCGGCGTGAGCGCGGCGAGCAGGCGGTCGAGGTGGCAGCGCTCGTCGTCGTCGAGTCGGAGCACTGCGGCGACGGACTCCACGACGCTCGCGGACGGGCCGGTCGCCTGACCGCGCTCCAGCCGGATGTAGTACTCCGGACTCACCCCGGCCAGCAGAGCGACCTCCTCCCGGCGGAGGCCCTTCACCCGGCGGCGGGTCCCGCCCACGGGGAGGCCGGCGTCGGCCGGGGAGACCCGGTCACGACGCGAGCTGAGGAACTCGCGAACGGCCGTTCTCGCGGCCTCCTTGTCGTCCATGCCACCGAGCGTAGGAGCGGTTAGCGCGTCCAAAGGGTCTCTGTGAGTACCCCTCTTGACAGGTCCTGTCGCTGCTTCGCGAGTGGGCGTTCTCTGGGTGTCGGCGCTCGAGGCCGACCGAGCCCGCAGACCGCGGACCGCCTCGCCGCCGCAGAAGAGGAGCTCGACATGACAACCACGAAGGTCGTCCTGGTCACCGGAGCCGGACGCGGCATGGGCGTCGACATCGCCCGCGCCGCCCTCGACGCCGGCCACCAGGTCGTCGCCACCGCCCGCAACGCCCAGAAGGTCACCGAGGCCCTCGGCGACCACGACGACCTGCTGGCCGTCGCACTGGACGTCACCGACCCGGCCAGCGTGCAGGCCGCCGTGGACGCCGCGGTCGCGCGCTTCGGCCGCGTCGACGTGCTGATCAACAACGCCGGCAACTTCTACGCCGGGTTCTTCGAGGAGATCACCCCGGAGGGCTTCCGCGCCCAGGTGGAGACCAACCTGTTCGGCCCGCTGAACGTCACCCGCGCCGTGCTGCCGGTCATGCGCGCCCAGCGCTCCGGAGTCGTGGTGACCATGAGCTCCTCCGCCGGCCTCATCGGGCAGGAGTTCTGCACCGCCTACGCCGCGTCGAAGTTCGCCCTCGAAGGCTGGATGGAGTCCCTCACGCCGGAGGTGGCGCCCTTCGGCGTCCACACCATGGTCGTCGAGCCCGGCTTCTTCCGCACCGACCTGCTCACCCCAGAGTCCACGAGCTACGCCCAGCCCTCGATCGAGGACTACGCCGAGCGCACCCGCCAGACCGTCGCGGCGTGGAACGGCATGAACGGCCGGCAGGGCGGGGACCCGGTCAAGCTCGCCCACGCCCTCATCGGCCTCGCGACTTCGGAGCAGCCGCCGGTGCGCTGGGTCGCCGGCGCCGACGCCGTCGCCGGTGTGGAGCAGAAGGCCAAGGACCTCCTCGCCCAGGTCGACGCCCACCGCGACCTCTCCAGCAGCCTCGCCCACGACGACGCCTGAGATCACCCGGGCGCGCGGGAACTGCCCACCCGCCGCACGAGCCCGTTTCATGAGGAGGGACTTCGACGCATGTCGTCATCACTGACCGGGAGCACCGCGCTCGTCACCGGCGCGAGCAGCGGCATCGGCTCCGCTACCGCACGCCGGCTCGCCGAGCTCGGCGCCACCGTGGCTGTCGTCGCTCGCCGCCGGGACCGCCTGGACACCCTCGCCGCTGAGATCCAGCAAGCGGGCGGCACCGCCCTGGTCATCGTCGCGGACATCAGCGTCCGCGACCAGGCCGAGGCGGCCGTCCAGCAGATCGTCGAGCACACCGGGCGCCTGGACATCGTCGTCAACAACGCCGGACTGATGCTCCTGGGTCCGGTCATCGGCGCCGACGTCGACGAGTGGGAGCGGATGATCGCCATCAACCAGAAGGCCATGCTCTACATCACCAACGCTGCACTGCCGTACCTGCTCAAGGCTGCTGACGACGAGCTGCGCGGCGTCGCCGACATCGTGAACATCTCCTCGATCGCGGGCCGTCAGGCATGGGCGAACTTCGGCGTCTACAACATGACCAAGTTCGGCGTGAACGGCTTCAGCGAAGCGCTGCGCCAGGAGGTCACCAAGCGGCACGTGCGCGTCGGCGTGCTCGAGCCCGGCGCCGTGGCCACCGAGCTCGTCTCGCACAACAGTCAGAAGATCCGCGAGGACCTGGCCACCTCCGACGCCGAGAACATCCCGGTGCCGCTGCAGCCCGAGGACATCGCCGACAGCGTCGCGTTCATGGTCACCCGGCCGCGTCACTCCTCCATCGCCGAGCTGTGGGCCATGCCCACCTCGCAGGCCTGAGCCACCACACAAAGGGAGCGCCACCGTGAAGAAGGCACACCTCAGAGACCAGCGGCACCGGATGACCTTGTTCGAATATATTATGCGGAGTAGCATGGCATCGACTGAGGTTGCGGAGGGCCGACGCTGAGCGCGGTGTGCTGGCAGCGTCGGCGACACGATCGGTGTGACCTCTCACAGCTCTCACCCGCGGCAGGACCGACGACGCATGGACGACCAACCGTCCCCTGCACCGCGGCTGTGTACACGAGACAGGAGTGCAGCGTGACGTGGACCGGACAGTACGACCGCCTCTTCATGGGGGGCCAGTGGGTCGAGCCCGAGTCGACGGAGCGGATCCCGGTTGTTTCGCCCTGGACGGAGCCCGAGTTCGCCCTAGAGGGCATCGACGGCTACGTCGAGTTCAAATCGGTCGGGGTGCCAGCCAGCCTCATCGACGGCTGGTCGTAGGCCGCCGTCACGGCGGACGCCCCCGATACGCCCCACCCTCCGCGTCTGTACTGCCCAATGTGAGCCCTATGTGGGCAGGAAGACGCGCAATCGACAGGAGAAGCAGATGGTCGGCCGAGTAGAAGGCAAGGCAGCCCTCGTCACCGGAGCTGCGCAGGGGCAGGGTCGCAGCCACGCCGTGCGACTAGCCGAGGAGGGCGCCGACATCATCGCGGTCGACCTCTGCGCCGCCATCCCGTCCGTCCCCTACCCACAAGGCACGGAGGACGGCCTGCGCGAAACCGTCGAGGCCGTCGAAGCCCTCGGGAGGAAGGCGTTCGGAGCAAGGGCCGACGTGCGTGACTACGACCAGCTGAAGCAAGCCGTCGACGACGGTGTGGCGAGCCTCGGTCGTCTCGACATCGTGTCAGCGAACGCCGGGATCCTGAACTTCGGCGAGCTCGAGACGCTGACAGACGCCTACTGGCAGGACCTCATGGACGTCAACCTGACCGGTGTGTGGCACACCGCCAAGGCTGCAATCCCGCACCTTCGCTCCGCCGGAGGGGGGTCCATCGTCCTGACCAGTTCGACCGCCGGCTTCATTGGCATGCCTGGCATCGGGCACTACGTCGCCGCCAAGCACGGTGTCGTCGGCTTGGCGAAGACCCTGGCCCTCGAACTGGGCCGTGACCGCATCCGCGTCAACACCGTCAACCCGACCAACGTCGAGACGGACATGTTGATGAACCCTGCGGTCTTCGCGCGATTCGCGCCTGACCTGCCGGAGGAAGAGAGGACCCTCGAGAAGCTGATGCCGCGGTTCAAGGCCGCTCATGCGCTCGACCTGGGCTGGATCGATCCGATCGACGTGTCGAACGCTGTCCTGTGGCTGGCCTCGGACGAGGCGCGCTACGTCACGGGTGTGTCGCTGACGATCGATGCCGGACACACCGCTCAGTAGGCAGTCCATTTCCCATGGCCTCCGCGCCGCTCGCGGAGGTTGCACGGCGCGCGAAGGCTGTGCTGGGTGATCGAGGAACTGGTCGCCCACCTGGTGCGGAACGGGACGAGACGATCTTGCCGGCCCACCTGGATGGCTGCTCGAGCATGACGTCCTGGCGGCGGCTGCATGACCCCGGGGCTCGTGGAGTACGTGCGAGGCTCGGCCACGGTGGAGCGATCAACCGAAGTGGAAGCGAGTCGTGATGGCGGGTGAGCATCTCCACGCGCAGGCCCGACGTGTCGTGACTGGTCTCGACGCGGAGGGGAGGTCGACCTTCGCCTCGGACGAGCTGACCCAGACGCGCCTGTCCGCGCCAGGCAACACCAAGTGCGAGATCTGGCGCTTGAACTGCCTACCAGCCTCCATGTCCGACGGAGACGGGCTCGATGTCGAGTGATCACGCTGCCGCCTGATGCGGGGCTGGTCTATCGCATCACCATTGTCCCGCCCGACAGCGATTGGGACAGGTCTCTCGGTTATCAGGACTTCCGTGGAGCACTCAAGGGATCACTCCCAAGCGGCGAGGACGGAGGCATCCCCGGATTGTTCGTCACCGAGACCCTCGACATCGTCACCGTTGTCTCGGGCGAGATCTACGCCGTCCTCGAGACAGGGGAGACCCTTCTCCGCCCAGAGGACACGCTCGTCCAGCGAGGAACGAAGCATGCCTGGAGCAATCGCGGCGTCACGCCCGCCACCATCGCAGCTTGATGGTGGACGCCAAGCGCTAGACGAGTAGGCGGACATTGCGACGGTAGGTCTTCGGGCTCTGTCCCGTCCTGATGGTCCGCCGCAGGGTGGGGCGCATCTCCTCGTCGGCGTCTTCCCCAACGCCCCGGCAGAACAGTGACGAGCGCTCTAGGTGTTGGCCGAGCCGCTGCTCCCGCCCTGGCCGGGGCAAACGACCAAGGGCACGACCGAGCAAGAGCTGATCGAGTCCATCACCCACCTGGTGTTCTATGCCGGCTGGCCGACAGCGTTCTCCGCGATAGCCGTCGCCAAACGAGTCTTCCGCGGCACCTGAGGAAGAACGGACCACTCAGGCTTCTCACCGCACTGCCCCCGGCCCCATTGGGCGGGGCGGCGCGAGCGGGACGAGCGCGGCGACAGCGCAGGTGCTGCACGAGCTCGGAGCCCGCGTGGCCGTTCTCGACCGCGGCATGGACGGCGCCGCCCACCACCGGCATCGCCACGTGCGGGTCGAGGCCGGCACGATGAGCCTGCGCCGCTGATCGTCACAGCGCCTTGAGGATGTCCTCCACCCGCTCGCGGGCGTCGCCGAAGAGCATGCGGCTGTTGTCCCGGAAGAAGAGTGGGTTCTGGACGCCGGCGTAGCCGGTGTTCATCGAGCGTTTGAAGACGACGACGTTCTCGGCCTCCCACACCTTGAGGACGGGCATGCCGGCAATCGGGCTGGCGGGGTCTTCGGTGGCGGCGGGGTTGACAGTGTCATTGGCGCCGATGACGAGGACGACGTCGGTGTCGGTGAAGTCGTCGTTGATCTCGTCCATCTCGAGCACGACGTCGTAGGGCACCTTCGCCTCGGCGAGCAGGACGTTCATGTGGCCGGGGAGCCGGCCGGCGACAGGGTGGATTCCAAAGCGGACGTCGACGCCCCGCTCGCGCAGGTGCCGGGTGAGTTCGGCGACGGCGCTCTGGGCCTGAGCGACGGCCATCCCGTAGCCCGGTGTGATGACGACCGAGCGGGCGTCGCCCAGGAGCTCGGCGACGCCCATGGCGTCGATCTCGCTGTGCTCGCCGTAGTCCTTGTCGACGGCGGCGGCGCCCTCGTTGCCGAAGCCGCCGGCGATGACGGAGATGAACGACCGGTTCATGGCGCGGCACATGATGTAGGACAGATACGCACCGGAGGCGCCGACCAGGGCACCCGTGATGATCAGCAGATCGTTGCCCAGCAGGAAGCCTGAGGCGGCGGCCGCCCAGCCGGAGTAGCTGTTGAGCATCGACACGACGACGGGCATGTCGCCGCCGCCGATCGAGGCGACGAGGTGCCAGCCCAGCGCCAGGGCGATGAGTGTCACAGCGGCGAGCAGCAGCAGGTTCGGCTCGAGCACGAACACGACGGTGAGGACGACGAACGCGACCAGCGCGCCGAGGTTGAGCGCGTTGTGCGCCGGGAGCATGAGCGGATTGGACTTGATCCGCCCGGACAGCTTGAGGAAAGCGACGATCGAGCCGGTGAAGGTGACCGCGCCGATGAAGACGCCGATGACCACCTCGGCCGAGTGGATGCCGAGCAGGTTGTCGGCCACCTCCGTCTGCTCCTCGGCGTTCGCCTCGACCGAGAGATAGCCGTTCCAGCCGACCAGCACGGCCGCGAGGCCGACGAAGCTGTGCAGGATCGCGATCAGCTCCGGCATGCCGGTCATCTCGACCCGGCGCGCCCGCCACACGCCGATGGCGGCGCCGATCACGACGGCGGCGACGAGCAGCCCGACGCCGAGGCCGGAGATGCTGGGAGCGGCCAGGGCGATGGTTGCGGCCAGGGCGATGGCCATGCCGGCCATGCCGAAGGCGTTGCCGGCCTTCGCGCTCTCGTGCCGGGACAGCCCGGCCAGGCTCAGGATGAACAGCAGGCCGGCGACGATGTACGCGGCGGCGGCGGCAGTGGTGGCGGTCATGGGTCAGCCCCTCGTGAACATGCCGAGCATGCGGCGGGTCACGGCGAAGCCGCCGAAGACGTTGATGCTGGCCAGCAGGATCGCGACGAAGGCCAGCCCGGTGACCACGGCCTGGTCGTGGCCGATCTGCAGCAGGGCGCCGACCACGATGATCCCGGAGATGGCGTTGGTCACCGACATCAGCGGCGTGTGGAGGGCGTGGTGCACGTGCCCGATCACGTAGTAGCCGATGACGACGGCGAGGGCGAAGACGGTGAAGTGCTGGATGAGCTCGTTCGGGGAGAGGGCGGTGATCGCGAACAGCAGCGCCGCAGCGATTCCCACGACCGCGAACCGCCGCGCCGGCGGAGGCGGCGGCTTCGGCGCGGCGGGTTCCACGGCCGCGGCGGCGACCGAGACCGGCGCGGCCGATACCTGCACGGGTGGCGGGGGCCAGGTCTTCTCGCCCTCGCGCACCACGGTCATCGCCCGCTGGACGACGTCGTCGAAGTCGAGGACGAGCTCGCCGTCCTTGCCGGGCGTCAGCAGTTTCATCAGGTTCACCAGGTTGGTGCCGTAGAGCTGGGAGGCCTGCGCGGGCAGCCGGCCGGGCAGGTCGGAGTAGCCGATGATCGAGACGCCGTCGGGCGTGACCACGCTCTCGTCGGGTACCGACCCGGCGACGTTCCCGCCCTGCGCGGCGGCCATGTCCACGATCACGCTGCCCGGCTTCATGCTGGCCACCATCTCCTCGGTGATCAGCCGCGGCGCCGGCCGGCCGGGGATGAGCGCGGTGGTGATGACGATGTCGGCGTCGGGGACCTGCTCGGCGTACATCAGTGCGGCCCGGCGGTTGAAGTCCTCGCCCATCTCCCGCGCGTAGCCGTCGCTGCTGACCTCCTGCTCGCCGGCCGGGACGGCGATGTACTCACCGCCGAGCGACCGCACCTGCTCGGCCACCTCCGGCCGCACGTCGGTGGCCCGCACGATCGCGCCCAGGCTGCTCGCCGCGCCGATCGCCGCCAGCCCGGCCACCCCGGCGCCGGCCACCAGCACCTTCGCCGGCGGCACCTTGCCCGCCGCGGTCACCTGGCCGGTGAAGAACCGGCCGAAGGTGTGCGCGGCCTCGATCACCGCCCGGTAGCCGGCGATGTTGGCCATCGACGACAGGACGTCCAGCGACTGCGCTCGGGAGATCCGCGGAACGGCGTCCATCGCCAGCGCGGTGATCGGCCGCTGCGCCAGCGCGTCCACGAGGTCCGGATTCAACGCCGGCGACAAGAGGCTGATCAGTGTCGCGCCGGCGCGCAGCCGGCCGATCTCCTCGACAGCGAGTGCGTTCACCCGAAGCACGACCTCGGCCTGCCAGACGTCGTCCGCCGTCCCGACGATGGCGCCGGCTGCCGCGTAGTCCTGGTCAGGAAAGCTGCTGGCCGTGCCCGCGCCGGACTCCACGACCACCTCGTAGCCGAGCTCCAGCAGCTTGCTGACCGTGGCAGGCGTGGCAGCCACCCGGGTCTCGCGTGCCATGGGCTCGCACGGGATTCCGATACGCACGTAGGCACTCCTATGCTCTGGGCGGTCGTACAAAAAAGATAATATACGCGATGTCTCCAACCGTCTATCGTGCAGGCATGCGGTGCCTGCTTCGTCGAGGCAGCAGCGGTCGCCGGCGGCTGCGAGGCCACCACGTCGTCCACATCCACGTCTCGCGGGGCGTGGCGAGCGTCGGGGTGGTCGGCTCGGCTCGTGGGGGCCACGGCGCACGAAGCAGGACATCGATCCTGACAAGGAGGCGGTTTCATGGACCTGGGGATCTCCGGGAAGCGGGCGGTGGTGACCTGCGGGAGCGCGGGTCTCGGCCTGGCGTGCGCGGAGGCGCTAGCAGTCGAGGGGGCCGACATCGTGCTGATGGCCCGGAACGCCGAGCGGCTGGAGGAGGTCCGCCGAGTCGTGCGGGCCCGTGCGGAGGTCACGGTGGACACGGTCGTCGGCGACATGTCCCAGCGGGCCGACGTCGAGCGTCTGCGCGAGGGCGCCGGATCCGGAGGCGTGGACATCCTGGTCCTGAACACTCCCCGGCCACCGAGCCCGATGCGCGACTTCCTGGAGGAGGACGATGACGACCGCTGGGAGGCGGCACAACGCGACCAGCTCGACGCGAGCCTCCTGGTGCTCCGACGACTCGCACCGCTCATCGGTGAAGGAGGCTGGGGGCGAATCGTCGGCGTCACGTCGGCGAGCGTGAAGGAGCCGATGCCGCGGCACGCGCTCTCCACGATCTTCCGCGCGGGACTGCAGGCAGCACTCAAGCACCTCTCCCACGAACTCGGCCCGCGCGGCGTCACGGTCAACGCGGTCGCGCCGGCGACCGTGGTCACCCCGACGTTCTCGGCCTTCCACGACCTGGAGCGCCGCGTCGCCGCCACGGCCCTCAAACGAGCAGGGACGGCGGAGGAAGTGGCGGCGACGGTCGCGTTCTTGGCCTCCGATCCGGCGGGGTTCATCACTGGTCAGACCCTGCAGCTGGACGGTGGGCGATCGGTCTCGCTGGTCTGACCGGGTAGGCCGGCGTCCGCGACACGTGCCGCGGCTATCACGGGCTTGCAGTGCCTGTGCGGAACACACATCACGTACGAGTACGACGCGGATCGGAATGTCATGATCGACCTGGGTGAGACCGCCATGAACAGCCAGGAGGTCGACGCCTTCGAGACGCAGGAGCCGATCACGTCGCGCTGCAGGTCGTCGGCAACCCATCCGACCACGTCGGCACGTTCCGCGCGCTCGCCGGAATTTAGGCCGGCCGGAAGGGATCGGCTCGGGGGCGCCGTCGGGCCGTTCGCAGGCGCACGAGCTCGACGACTGCTCGCCGACGATCGCCTCCCCGAGTGCGCGGCACCGGGCCGCCGACTCCCCTCTTGCCGTGCGGCTCAGCTGCGGACGCCGAACCGGCCCGAACGGTGCGGCGGCCAGCTCCCAGGCCGAGGAGCCCGCAGTTGCGACCGGTGGGGCGGGCGGTCGTGAACAGTTCGTGCGCCTCCGGGCCGCCGGCAGATCGGTGATCTTCCGCGACGAAAACACGCCGCTGCGCCAGGAGCCACCCGGCAGCGTCAGTGCACATCGTCCGCCTCGACGGGCCGCCGGTGCGTCTGCGAGCAGATGACGTTCTCGGCGAGAGTTCATCACCCCTGCCGCCGCGGAGCGGCCCGGTGCATCGGGTCACGACCTTCCCGCCGGACTCGGAGTGGGACCTGTCCGCCGGTTACAGCGACGGGGTTGGAGGACGACCCCAGTGCAGCAGGGCAACAAGCACGCCTGGGGCAATTCCACGGTCGACTTGTCGCAGTCGTTGCGCTGAGGGTCGATGCGACGTATCCGGAGTGCGCGGAGAGACGAACGGGCGCAGCCGCCTTCTCGACCGCGCGGGTCGATACCGAAGAGTCGGTGGATTCAGGCCGATCTAGCCAGGTTGGCCTACCTGGTGATGGAGCCGACCTTCACGTCATCCGAGCGAGGCCTGTGGTGTTGGTACATCGGGGGAGTACTCCACGAGTCGTCGTAGCGCTCGGCTGGCGTGGCAAGCGGCCGGCCGCCGGGCGCAACGCGACGGGACCCAGGGGACGTCTGCACACGACGAGGTCGTGCCCGCAGATGAGGCGGCGGGGCCCCGTCGTGGGTCGTGCGCGTGGCGCGTGCAGCGCCCGGGGCGCGCTCAGGCCGGGGCGTCGGTGTCCCAGATCCCTCGCGAGCTCAGGGTTTCGATGAGCCGGTCGCCGCCCTTCTGGATGTGCTTCTCCATGAGGGAGCGCGCTTTGCGGGAGTCGCCGTCGCGCATGGCCTGGACGAGCAGCGGATGATCGTCCTGGGTCTCGCCGACGTGCCCTTCGATGTTGGCGTAGAACCGGTTGGGCAGGTGGCGGACCACGGATCCCAGCAGGAGTGCCAGACGATGGGAGTCGGCGGCCAGGTTGATCTCCCGGTGGAAATGGTGGCCGAGGTCGGCGACCCCCTGCTCGTCACGGGAGTCCACCGCGCCGGTGTAGCGCTCGGTGAGTTCCTCGAGGCGCTTGATCGACTCGGGCGTGATCTTCCTGGCCGCGCGGGCCGCCAGTTCGCCGGCAAGCTGGGACTGCGCCCAGAACAGGTCGCGCACGTCCTGCTGGCTGAAGGGTGCCACGACGAACCCGCGTCGGGGAGCCAGTTGGACGAACCCCTGGCTGCGAAGCGACAGCAGTCCCTCGCGGACCGGGGTGTTGCTCACGCCGACGGCCTCGGCGATCGGCTCGATCCGCAGGAACTCACCGGGCTGCACCTCACCCGAGATGATGAGCTCGCGCACGTACGAGGCGACCTCCTCGGGCAGCTGCTGCCGCTTGGGGGCGCGAACTGCTGCCGGTGCGCCGGCGATGTCGTGAGCCATGAGCCCCTCCTCTCGATAGTGTTAAATGGATTTTATCAGCAGCCCACCGGTACGACCCGTCATCGTGTCTCCCTGTGTCGACGGCCGCGTTCGTCGCACTGAGCGGGTCACCAGCCGCCGAACGAAAGCCCGCCGTTGACGCTGAGGGTCTGCCCCGTGACATGGGCAGCCCCGGCCGAGGCCAGGAAGACGACGGCTTGGGCCACATCCCCGGCGCTGGGCGCGGTTCCGAAGGGGAACCGGTCGAGGGCCTTGGCGAACAGGTCCTTCTGGTAGCTCTCCTGGCCGAAGATCGTCTCCCAGGACTGGGTCCCCGACGTCAGGGTCATCGACACCGCGTTGACCCGTACCCGGTCCCTGGAGAGCTCGCGGGCCAGGGTCTTGGTGAAGGCGATGACGGAGGCGGCGTAGGCGCCCACGATGCTCTCGCCGCGAGTGGCGTGGCGACCGGCATCGGTGGTCAGGAGGACGACACTGGCTCCCTCACGCCCGCGCAAATGGGGGATCGCTGCGTGCACCGGGTGAACCCGGGCCAGGAAGCGGGTCGTCAGGCCGCGGTGGATCTCCTCCGGCGTCATGTCTGCGAACGGCTTCGGGTCACCCTCGCCCCGGGCGCCGGCGCTGATCACCACGTCCAGCGCGCCCAACTCGGACACCGCCTCTGCCACCACGCGGGCTGACTCGTCGTACTGCGCGCAGTTGCCGAGCGCGAGGTGCGCCGAGCCGCCCGTCCGGGCGGCGAGCGTCCGGAGCTCCTCGACCGCCGCCTGTCCCCGGTGGGCGTCGCGGCCCACAACCACGACGTGGGCGCCGCCGGCCAGCAGCCTGCGAGCAGTCTCCAGTCCTGTGCCGCTGGTGCCGCCGGTGATGAGCACCTTCTTGCCGCGCCACTGTTCTGTCTCGGTCATCCTGCCTCCTCGATCGTCCGGACGGCGACCGCCTCTCTCGCGAAGACGACGGTCTGGTCACCCCTGGTGGTCTGCAGCTCGAGCTCGAGCTCGACGTCGTACCCGGTCCTGCGGACCGTGCGTACTCGCGCGGTGCAGTCCAGGGAGTCCCCGGCGACGACCGTCGCCAGGAACCGGCCCCCGAACCGGCGCACTCGGTGGTGCCCGATCAGGCCGGTCAGGAAGGAGCCGGTCAGCCCCATGGTCAGCATCCCGTGCGCGATCACCCGCCGGGTGGCCGGCGGCCGTCGCAAAGGGTTCATCGACGTGGACGAGATTCACGTCACCCGATGCTCCGGCGTAGCGCGCGATGTCGGCGCGGCTCAGCGTGGTCACGAGTCCCCGGACAAGGTCGGGCCCTCCTGCGGCGGAGGGCTCCAGAGGTCGCTCATCGGGGGTCGGGGTGCACCTGGACGCCCACCCGACGGCTGCGCACGACGACGTTGCCCTCGTCGTCCACGAAGTCGGTGTGGGTCTCGGTGAACTCCAGCAGTCCGGCCCGGCCCTGCTTACGAGTGACCGTCCCCGGGCGTGTGAGGGCTGTGAGGCGCTCGCCGGCGCGCAACGGACGCACGTACTCGAAGTGTTGCTCGGCGTGGAACCGATCGTCCGATCCACCCGGGGGCAGCGGCTGGCCGTCCGGCCCACGGCGCAGCTCGCCGTCGTCGTCGAAGTGCTCGGCGACCGCCCGCGTGAACGTGAGGGGTGCCGTCACCGGTCGGACCGACGGGCCGAAGAGCTGTGCCCTGTCGGCCGGGTCGTCGTCGCCGACACTGCGAGCGAAGACGTGCAGCAGTGCCGGGTCGACCGGGATCTCGAGGGACACGGGCGCGCCAGGGCTTCGCCGCTCAGCGAGCGGGTGCGATGAAGAGGACGCCCGCGTCCAACAGCGACTGGATCCGGTCGTCGTCGTAGACCTCGCCGGCCACCTCGAGGGTGTCCTCCCCGACCCGCGGTGCGCTGCCCGGACGCCCCGGACGCTCTCCCTCGAAGCGCCACGGCACCCGGGTCAGGGCCAGCCCATCGCGCTCGGGCTCGAAGATGTCGAGCCACTGAACCTGCGGGTGGGCGCGGTACCCCTCGACGCTCAGCACGGGGGCGAAGGGCACGTCGTGGTCGATCAGCAGCTTCTCCCACTCGTCGGCGGGGCGCAGCATGAACTCGCCGTCGAGGATGCGGGCGAGGTCGAAGTAGTGCTCCATCCGGTCGCCGTACGTCGTGAACCGGGCGTCCCGCAGCAGCTCCGGCCGCCCCACGGCGGCGACCAGGGACTCCCAGAACTTCTGCGACGAGCTGAGGTGCAGCACCAGGAACTCGTCGCTGGCGGTCTTGAGGCAGAAGTTCTGCGCCTGCGGGTGGCGGCTCTGCCTCGTGGGCGCGGTGGCGGTGTCGAAGAACTGGGTGACCGCGTCGATGGTCAGCGTGGAGACGGCCTCGGTGATGGAGGTCTCGACCGCCATCCCCTCACCGGTGGCGCCACGGCCGACCAGAGCAGCCAGGATCCCGGTCGCGGTCGACAGGCCGGTGACCAGGTCGGCCAGGCAGGTGCCGGTGAGTTGCGCCTCGTCGCGGTTGCTCAGCGTCGAGACCAGGCCCCCGAATGCCTGGCCGATCATGTCGTAGGCGGGTCTGCCGAACATGCTCCCGCCGCTGCCGAAGCCGGTGACCGAGGTGTAGACCAGGTCGGGCCGCAGGGCGGTGAGGTGGGGCCGGCCGAGCCCGAGCGCGTCCATCTTCCCGGGGCGCAGGTTCTCCAGCACCACGTCGGAGCTGGGCACCAGTGCCTTCACCAGTTCGATGCCCTCGGGGCGCTTCAGGTCGACGGCGAGGCTGCGCTTGCCGCTGTTGTACTGACGGAAGTAGAGGCTCGCCGCGTCGACGCCGCGACGGAAGTCCTCCCCGGGACCGGGACGCTCGATCTTGATCACGTCCGCGCCGAGGGAGCAGAGGAACGACGTGGCGTAGGGCCCGGAGATGTATCCGCCGAACTCGAGGACCCGGATACCTGCCAAGGGCTTGCGCTGCATGGTGACCTCTCTAGCGTGTGGGCTGCGGCACATTGTATATTCTATATGCCCACGAGGGAACTCGTCGCTCGATCGACTTTGTAACGCCTCTTGCGAGATATAGAACCTGCAACGGAGCTGCGGAAGAGCGTGACGGCGGCCGGCTGAGGCCTCGCCCGGCGCCGAGCCTGCCGCTCGCGGTATCGGGCGGCTCGTGGTCGACCCCCACTTCGGCGGCGTCTTCTGGGGGAAGTTTTCCTCCTTCGCCGGCGTGATGATCCAGACACTGGTCACCAGCATCCTGGCTTTCGAGGCCACCGGCTCGGCCCTGGCCGTGGCGCTGGTGAACGCGGCCCTCTACCTGCCGCAGATCGTCGTCGGTCTCTGGAGCGGGGCCGCGGCTGACCGGGGGCTGGCCGTCGTGCAGCTCAGGTCGCCAACTGGGGGACCAGCGAGTTCATCGAGGCCCCGCCGATCGCGAGGCCGACGCCGCTGACCGCGGACGAGGCGGCGATGACCGCGACTGCCGGCCAGCCGTCCTGCCGATCCACGAGCGCCACCCACGCCGCCAGGGCCCCGCCGCCCACACCGAAGAGCGCGGGACCCACGGAGCTGCCCCTCGCCATGTCGCTCAACACGGTGCCGCTCTCCGTCGCGCGTGTCGCCGGCCCGGTCCTCGGGGCCTTCGTGCTGGCCGCCTTCGGATCGGTCGCCGTGCTGTGGTGGGCCGCCGCGGGCCACGCGGTCTTGGCTCTCATCGTGTTGGTCGTGCGGCCACCGGAGAGCCCGCGGCGGCCGCGCACGGCGGAGGGCAGCGTGCGAGCCGCGTGGTCGTACGTCGTTCGCCGGGACCGGACGCTGCTGCGGCTGCTGGTGGCGGTGACCTTCGTCGGCCTCGGGTCCGAGCCGGTCTTCATCCTCGCGCCGTCCTATGCCGACGGCTTCGGCGGGGAGCGATGCTGGTCGGGGTCCTCAGCGCCAGCTTCGGGGTCGGTGCCGCCGTCGGCATCTAGCAGTCGATCGTGCTGGACGGACGCCAGTCCCACGCCCGCGTGGCGTTCCTGGGCTTCGCGCTGATGGTCGCCGGCTCGGTGACGTGTGCTGCCATGCCGTGGCTGGCCGCTGGATACGTCGCCTTCGGCCAGACCGGGCTCGGGTTCACGCTGGGGATGGCCGGCGTGAGCACGCTGCTGCAGCTCCGCGTGCCGGACGAGCTGCGGGGGAGGGTCATGGCCCTGTGGATGGTCGGCCTGGTCGGCCTGGTCGGCGTCAGGCCCGTCACCGCTCTCGTCGTCGGCACGATCGCCGACCTGTCCTCGGACCGCGTGGCGTTCGGCGCCACCGCCCTCGTGATGCTCCCCGCCACCTGGCGGTGCCCTGGTCGTCCCTGATCGGGAGCTCTGACTTACGCCTCCGGGGTAGACGGGAATGCAACGCATAATATATTGTGTGGATGCGTCTAAGGAGGTAGCCATGAGGCCAGTTCGTTCGCTGCTCTTCGTCCCCGGCCACCGGGGGACATGGGTCGAGAAGGCGATCGCCAAGGGAGTGGACGGGGTCATCCTCGACCTCGAGGACTCCGTTCCCCACGACCTGAAGGCAGAGGCCCGCGCCGAGGTCGCCCGATCGATCACCCGGCTGCGCGAGAACGGCGCCGAGATCGCCGTCTACGTCCGGCTCAACCCGCTGGACACCGGTCTCACCGGCGACGACATCGCGGCCGTGGCACTGCCCGGGCTCGACGGCTTCTCCCTGCCCAAGCTCTCGGGGCGCGATGACATCGTCCGCTACGAGGCGCTGGTGACGCACTTCGAGGCGAAGAACGGCGTCGAGTCCGGCCGGATCGAGTTCCTCGCGAACCTCGAGACGGCGGAGTCGTACGCCGCCTGCGAGGAGATCGCCAAGGCCTCGCCCCGGATCGCGACCCTCTTCGCCGGCACGGCGCGTGATGCGGACGTCTCCCGGTCGATCGGCTTCACCTTCACTCCCGGTGGCGACGAGACCCTGTACCTGCGCAGCCGAGCCGTGCTCGCCTGCCGGGCCGCCGGGCTGGAGTTCCCGCTGGTCGGGGTCTGGCAGGACCTGGCCGACCCCGAGGGGGCCAGGAACTTCTCGGTCAGGAACCGCGAGCTGGGCTTCCGGGGCCAGGTGTTGATCCATCCCGCGCACATCGACGTGGCCAACGAGGTCTTCAGTCCGTCGAAGTTCGAGGTGGACTTCTACACCGGGATGATCGAGGCCTTCGACAAGGCCGAGGCCCAGGGTGCCGCCGCCGTCGTCTACGAGGGCATGCACGTCGACTACGCCCACATCAAGACCGCACGCGAGGTGCTCGCGTACGCCCGGAACTTCGACAAGAACTGACGAGAGGAACAGACATGCCTGGCCTGTACTTCGAAGAGCTCGAGCCCGGCCTCGTGGTCGAGCACGCCACCCGGCGCACCGTCACCGAGACCGACAACATCCTGTTCTGCTCGATGACGCTCAACCTGGCCCCCCTGCACCTGGACGCCGAGTACTCCAAGGACAGCATCTACGGCCAGCGTCTGGTCAACAGCCTCTACATCCTCGGCTTGGTCACCGGGATCACCGTGCCGGACACCACGCAGGGCACCACCCTGGGCAACCTCGGTTTCCAGGAGGTCAAGTTCCCGAAGCCCGTCTTCCACGGCGACACGATCCGGGTCCGCACCGAGATCGTCTCCAAGCGCGAGTCCAAGAGCCGCGACGACTCCGGGATCGTCTACTTCCGCCACTACGGCATCAACCAGCGCGACGAGATCGTCTGCGACGCCGCCCGTGCCGGCCTGATGCTCAAGCGCTCCACGGTCGACGAGCCCGTCAACGCCTGACACCTGACACCAGCTCGCCAGTACCGAGAGGAGTACCCGATGCACGGCCCCGGCCTGTTCGCCGCACCCGTCGCTCCCGAGTGGACGCCGGGCGAGGCGGAGCGCCGGCGCAGCCGTCTCCTCGCCGCGATGCAGCGGTGGGGGTACGACAGCGTCGAGTCGCTGCACGCGGCCTCAGTCGACGAGCCCGAGTGGTTCTGGCGTGCCGTGGTGGAGGACCTGCGGATCGACTTCCGCGAGCCCTTCGACAAGGTCCGTGACGACAGCGACGGCAAGCCGCTGCCGCGGTGGTTCACCGGCGGTCGGCTCAACGCCGCCGACCTGTGCTGCCACCGGCACGCCGACGGCCCCCTGGCCGACAAGCCGGCGGTGGTGTTCGAAGGTGACGGTGGCCAGCAGCGGTCGCTGACCTACCGCGAGCTGGACGCAGAGGTCCGGCGGTTCGCCGCCAACCTCTCCGCCCGCGGCGTCCGGCGCGGTGACCGGGTGGTGCTCTTCCTCCCGGTGATCCCCGAGGCGGTCGTGGCCTACCTGGCCTGCGCCGCGCTGGGCGCGATCTCGGTCCCGGCGTTCACCGGCTACGGACCGGAGGCCCTGGCCACCCGGCTGCGCGAGTCGAAGGCCGAGGTCCTCGTCACCGCGGACGGCACCACCCGGCGAGGCAAGCGGGTCGATCTCAAGCGGGTGGCGGACGAGGCCCTGACCACCGCGCCCTCGGTGCGGATCGCCGTCGTCGTCGCCTACTCCGGTGACGAGGTGCCGATGGAGCCCGGGCGCGACGTCTACTGGCACGACCTCGACCCCGAGCCGACGCCGGTCCGGACCGTCTCGACTGGCAGCAACGACCCGCTGACCATCATCTACACCTCGGGCACCACCGGGGCACCCAAGGGCATCGTGCACTCGCACGCCGGGTTCTCCGTCAAGGCGGCGGTCGACTTCGCCTACGGCTTCGACATCGCCGAGGACGACGTCATCGCCTGGATCGCCGACATGGGCTGGATGCTCGGCCCGTTGCTCATCATGGGCGGCCTCCAGCTCGGTGCGACGATCGTGCTGGTCGAGGGCGTGCCGCACCACCCCGGTCCCCAGCGGCTGTGGGAGATAGTGGAGCGGCACGGCGTCACCTTCCAGGGCATCGCCCCGACGGCGGCCCGGCTGCTCATGAACGAAGGGGCCGCGCCACAACACGACATCTCTTCGGTGCGCTCCTTCGCCTCCACGGGCGAGGCCTGGGACACCCCGACCTGGCACTGGCTCTTCTCCGATGTCGGCGGAGGCACCCGGCCGATCGTCAACTACAGCGGCGGCACCGAGACCGGCGGCGGGATCCTGGTCGCCTACCCGTTCCTCCCGATGGCCGCCGGTGGCTTCAACGGACCATTGCCCGGGATGGACGTCGCGGTCGTGGACCAGGCCGGAGAAGTGGTGGTGGGGGATGTGGGCGAGCTCGCGGTGTTCAACACCTGGCCGGGCATGACACACGCCTTCTGGCAGGACACCGAGCGCTACCTCGAGACCTACTGGAACCAGTTCGACGGTGTCTGGGTCCACGGCGACCTCGCCGAGGTGCACCCGGACGGGACGTGGCAGCTGCACGGCCGCTCCGACGACACGATCAAGGTCTCGGGTCGCCGGGTCGGCCCGTCGGAGATCGAGGCGGCGTTGCTGCGGGACTCCCGCGTGCTCGAGGCCGCCGTGGTGGGCGTGCCCGACGAGATGCGCGGGCAGCGCGTCGTCGCCTTCGCCGTGGTCCGCGACGACGCCGACCTCGACGACGTGCGGGCCCAGGCGGTGCACAACGTCGGAAGGTCGTTCGCACCGAGCCTCCACGTGGTGCGCAGCCTGCCCAAGACCAAGAACGGAAAGATCATGCGCCGCGCCATCCGGGCTCGGCACCTCGGTGAACCAGCTGGGGACCTGTCGGCACTCGAGCCGACGACCCCCCTCGACGACATCCCCACCATCCAGGAAGCAGGAGACCGATGACCGACGCAGCCGACCTCGAGCTGATCCGCAAGGCCACGCGAGACCTCGCCCGCAAGTTCGACCTGGACTACTGGCGCGAGAAGGACAGCAAGCACGAGTACCCCTGGGAGTTCGTGAAGGCGTTCGCCAAGGGTGGCTGGCTGGGCGCCATGATCCCCGAGGAGTACGGCGGCCTGGGCTTGGGGCTCACCGAGTCCGCGGTCATGCTGCACGAGATCGGTTACGCCGGCGGCACCGGAGGCGCCTCCGCGATTCACTTCTACATCTTTCCTCCCGGTCCGGTCATCCGGCACGGGTCGGAAGAGATGAAGAAGGAGTACCTGCCGAAGATCGCGGCGGGCGAGCTGCTCATGGCGTTCGGTGTGACCGAGCCCGACGCCGGCGTCGACACCTCGCGGATCACCACCAAGGCCGAGCGCAAGGGCGACAAGTGGGTCGTCAACGGCACGAAGGTGTGGATCACCAACGCGCAGAACGCGCAGCGCATCCTGTTGCTGACGCGTACGTCGCCGCGTGACCCGGAGAAGCCGTTCGCCGGCATGACCCTCTTCTTCACCGACCTCGACCGGGACCGGATCACCGTCCGGGAGATCGAGAAGCTCGGCCGTTCCTGCATCGACTCCAACGAGCTCTTCATCGACAACCTCGAGATTGGTGACGAGGACGTCGTCGGCGAGGTCGGCAAGGGCTTCTACTACCTGCTCGACGGGCTCAACCCCGAGCGCATCTGTGTCGCGATGGAACAGATCGGCCTCGGTCGCAAGGCTCTCGACATCGCCGTGCAGTACGCCAAGGACCGGGTCATCTTCGACCGCCCGATCGGCAAGAACCAGGCCGTCGCCCACCCGCTGGCCGACTCCTGGATCCGCCTGCAGGCCGCGGAGCAGATCGCCATGAAGGCCGCAGAGCTGTTCGACAACCACGAGCAGTGTGGCCCTGAGGCGAACTCCGCCAAGTTCCTCGGCGCCGAGGCCGGCTTCGAGGCCTGCGACCGCGCGATGCAGACCCTCGGCGGCTACTCCTACGCGAAGGAGTACCACGTCGAGCGCCTCTGGCGGGAGTCGCGACTGCTCAAGATCGCGCCGATCTCGCAAGCGATGGTGCTCAACTACGTGAGCGACAAGATCCTCGGCCTCCCGAAGTCGTACTGATGGAGCAGATCAGGGACTCGGGCGACGCGCTCGTCCCCGGCCGCGGTCTCCTGGTCGGCCAGGTCGCGATCGTGACCGGTGCCGCCCAGGGGATCGGGCTGGCCATCGCCGACACCTTCCTCGCCCACGGCGCCAGCGTGATGGTGGTGGACGTCGACGAGGCGAAGGTCGAGGCCGTCGTCAAGGAGCGCACCGGGCTACCGGTGGCCGGTACCCGCTGCGACGTCACCAGGGAGAAGGACCAGGAGGCGCTCGTCAGGGCGACTCTGGACGCCTTCGGCCGGATCGACGTGCTGGTCAACAACGCCGGCATCACGCGGGATCGCTACATGACCAAGATGAGCGTGGCCGACTTCGAGGCCGTCCTCGACGTCAGCCTCAAGGGCGCCTGGCTCGGCACCCGTGCCGTGTCGGGGCTGTTCCGCCAGCAGAGGAGCGGCGCGATCGTCAACATGTCGTCACTGTCGGGGAAGATCGGGAACCCGGGCCAGACCAACTACAGCGCGGCGAAGGCCGGCTTGATCGGGCTCACCAAGGCCGCCGCCAAGGAGCTCGGGCCTTCTGGAGTCCGGGTCAACGCGGTGCAGCCCGGACTGGTGCGCACCGAGATGACCCTGTCGATGAAGCCCGAGATCTTCGCCGCCAAGGAGGCCGAGGTCCCCATGGGCCGTGCGGGAGAGCCTGACGAGGTCGCCAACGCGGTGCTCTTCCTGGCCTCGCCGCTGGCCTCCTACGTCAACGGTGCGGTCCTCGAGGTCACCGGCGGCCGCGGCATCTGATCGCCGCTGCCGGCGCTGGACGGTCGGCGCCGGCGGCGGACCCATCGGAACCTGGCACGAGCGAGAGAAGTGACATGCGTGAGGCAGTGATCTGCGAGCCCCTGCGGACCCCCGTGGGGAAGTACGGCGGGGTGTTCAGGGACGTCCCGGCGGCCGACCTGGCCGCGACCGTGCTCACCGAGCTGGTGGGCCGCACCGGCATCGACCCCGGTCAGGTCGACGACGTCATCTTCGGCCAGTGCTACCCCAACGGTGAGGCGCCGGCCATCGGGCGGGTGGCGGCCCTGGACGCGGGCTTCCCGATCACCGTGCCGGGGCAGCAGCTCGACCGTCGCTGCGGCTCGGCCCTGCAGGCCGTGCTCGACGCCGCGATGCGGGTCCAGACCGGTGCCTGCGACACGGTCATCGCCGGTGGCGCCGAGAGCATGAGCCAGGCCGAGCACTACACCGTCGGTGGGCGCTTCGGTTACCGCGGCGACTCCACGCCGATGTGGGACCGCATCGCGCGGGGCCGGATCACCTCCGGTGGCAAGCGCCACCCCGTCGAGGGCGGCATGCTCGAGACCGCGGAGAACCTGCGCCGGGAGTTCTCGATCAGCCGGGAGGCGCAGGACCGTCTGGCCCTCTCGTCGCACCAGCGTGCGGTGGCCGCCATGCGCGACGGCCGGTTCAAGGAGGAGATCGTGCCCGTCACCGTCTCCACCCGCCGCGGCGAGACCGTCGTGGACACCGACGAGCACCCCCGCGACGACGTCTCGCTGGAGTCGCTGGCCGCTCTGCGCCCGGTGCGGGTCAAGCTCGACCCCGAGTCGACGGTCACCGCCGGCAACGCCAGCGGCCAGAACGACGGTGCCGCCGCCTGCCTGGTCACCACTCCCGAGCGGGCCGCGCAGCTCGGCCTCCGACCCCTGGCGCGGCTGGTCACGTGGGCGGCCGCCGGCGTGGAGCCGCACCGCATGGGCATCGGGCCGGTGCCTTCGACCGAGGCAGCGCTCGGCCGCGCCGGGCTCACCCTGGCCGACATGGACCTCATCGAGCTCAACGAGGCGTTCGCCGCCCAGGCGCTCGCGTGCACGACCGCGTGGGGGCTGGGGGAGTCGGACTTCGAGCGGCTCAACGTCAACGGGTCGGGTATCTCGCTCGGCCACCCGGTGGGCGCGACCGGCGTCCGCATCCTCACCACGATGCTCCGCGAGCTGGACCGTCGGGAGGGCCGCTATGGCCTGGAGACGATGTGCATCGGTGGCGGCCAGGGCCTGACGGCCGTCTTCGAACGCGTCGCTTGACGAGCGAGCGGGGGGTTGGACGAGATGGGACCGCTGCACGACGTACGCGTTGTCGTCCTGGCCGGCATGGGCCCGGTTCCCTTCGCCAGCATGCTGCTGGCGGACCTGGGGGCCGAGGTGGTTCGGATCGCGCGTCCGGAGAACCGGCAGGCCCGGCTCCTGGAGCAGGCGGCGGCGCTGCCGCCGGAGCACGACCTCGTCAACCGGGGGGTGCGGTCGGTGCCGGTGGACCTCAAGTCGCCGGAGGGCAGGGAGCAGGTGCTTGCGCTCTGCGAGCTAGCCGACGTCTTCATCGAGGGCTTCCGCCCCGGGGTCGTCGAACGTCTCGGGCTGGGGCCTGAGGCGCTTCACGGCCGAAATCCCGCCCTGGTGATGGCGCGGCTCACGGGCTACGGGCAGGACGGCCCGATGGCGCACTCTGCCGGGCACGACATCAACTACGTTGCCCAGAGCGGCGTCCTGCACGCCCTCGGCGGCTGGGGCTCCGCGCCCATGCCTCCCATCAACCTGCTGGGCGACTACGCCGGTGGCGGGGCGGTGGCGGCGCTCGGCATCGTCTCGGCCGTGTTCGAGGCCCGTGCTTCCGGCCGCGGCCAGGTGGTCGATGCCGCCATGGTCGACGGGGTCGCCCTGCTGACCACGAAGATCCAGGGCCTGCGCGCCGCCGGTCTCCACAGTGACGACCCGGGGAGCAACTACCTCGACGGCAATGCGCCCTTCTACGGGACCTATCGGTGCGCCGACGGCCGCTACCTGGCCGTGGGCTGCCTCGAGGCCGACTTCTACGTCGAGTTCGTCTCGCGCCTCGGGGTCGACCTCTCCGACTGGCCCGAGCAGGGGGACCAGGAGCAGTGGCCCCGGCTCCGTGAACTGATCGGCCAGGCGGTCGAGTCGCGGACCATGGCCGAGTGGGCCCAGGTCTTCGAGGGGACCGACGCGTGCGTCACCCCGGTGCTCACCTTCGACGAGGCCGCGGCGCACCCCCACAACCGGGAGCGCGACACCTTCGTGGAGGTCGAGGGCGCCCTGCACCCGGCGCCTGCTCCACGGTTCTCCCGCACCGGGTCACGGGCACCGGCGACACCCGGCGGGCTGGGTGAGGAGTCGGTGGAGGTCGTGCTGAAGGAGTGGACCACCCCTCCACCGGTGACGGCCGAACGGTCCGCGACCATCGCCGAGTGATGCCGGACAGGAACGAGGAGTCCAGGTGCAGGACCTGGAGCGCATGATCATCGAGCACGAGCGTCGCAAGCTGATGATCCGCCACTGCGGTCAGGTCGACCGCGCCGACTCGGAGGGCTTCCCGTCCGTCTACACGAGGACGCGATGTACGAGCCGGCCGCGCTGCCGCAGCCGCTGCACGGCCGCACGGCGACCCTGGAGTGGGCCCGGGCCTACCCCGAGGAGCGGCTCGGCCGACACCTGTCCACCAGCCAGCTCGTCGAGGTCCTCGACGACAACTCCTACCGGGCGCTCCTACGCCGTCGTCTTCAAGACGAGCTCTCGACCCGGGTGACCCAGGCCGCGTGGTCGACCCACCCCCCGACGCATCCCGTCCGCCCTGGACGTGTGTCGTCCCAACCTGAGGAGCACCGTGAACGACACCGGCATCACTGACAAGACCATCGCCGTCCTCGGCGGGACCGGGCCGCAGGGCCGTGGCCTGGCGCGACGCTTCGCGACCGCCGGCCTGACGGTGGTGCTCGGCAGCCGTGCTGCGGAGAGGGCCGAGAAGATCGCCGCCGAACTGGCCGAGTCCACCGGTGGTGCGGTGACCGGCGCCTCGAACGCCGACGCCGCCGCGGCCGGTGACGTGGTGCTGGTCGTGGTGCCGTGGGAGGGCCACGCCGAACTGCTGCGCGAGCTCAAGCCGCAGGTGGACGGCAAGGTCGTGGTCGACTGCGTCAACCCGCTGGGGTTCGACAAGCAGGGCGCCTACGCGCTGCCGGTGGCGGAGGGGTCGGCGACCCAGCAGGCGGCGACGATCCTGACCGACTCGACGGTGGTGGGAGCCTTCCACCACGTCAGCGCGGTGCTCATGGAGGACTCCGAGGTCCAGTCCGTGGACAGCGACGTGCTGGTGCTCGGGGACTTGCGGGAGGCGACCGACCTGGTGCAGGCGCTGGTCGACGTGGTCCCCGGCATGCGTGGCGTCTACGGAGGCCGGCTGCGCAACGCCCACCAAGTGGAGGCGCTGACCGCGAACCTGATCAGCATGAACCGCCGCTACAAGGCCCACGCCGGGGTGCGGATCACCGACGTCTGAGGAGGGCAGGACCGTGGTGGGACCCACCGGGCAGCAGGTACGGCGTGCGTTGGTGCGAGCCGAGCGGAGCGCCACCCTGGACGCCGATGAGGCGACTGCGCTGCTGGCTGCCCGGGGCGAGCAGCTGGACAGGCTGTGTGCCGTCGCCGCGCGGGTGCGCGACGCCGGACTGGTGGCAGCGGGCCGCCCCGGGGTGGTGACGTACTCGCCGAAGGTCTTCATCCCGGTGACCCGGTTGTGTCGCGACCGGTGTCACTACTGCACCTTCGTGGAGACGCCTGGCCAGGCTGCACGTGAGGGCCACGCGCCGTACCTGTCCCCGGACGAGATCCTGGACATCGCCCGGGAGGGCGGGGCGCTGGGGTGTTTGGAGGCGTTGTTCACGCTCGGGGACCGCCCGGAGGACCGGTGGCCGGAGGCCCGGGCGTGGCTGGACGAGAAGGGCTACGACTCCACGCTGGCCTATGTGCGCGCGATGGCGGTGCGGGTGCTGGAGGAGACCGGGCTGCTGCCGCACCTCAACCCCGGTGTCATGTCGTGGGAGGAGATGAACCGGCTCAAGCCGGTGGCCCCGTCGATGGGGATGATGCTGGAGACCACCTCCTGGCGGCTCTTCGAGACCCGCGGTCTGGCGCATCACGGGTCACCGGACAAGAACCCGGCGGTCCGGTTGCGGGTGTTGGAGGACGCGGGCCGGTTGTCGGTCCCGTTCACCACCGGGCTGCTGGTCGGCATCGGCGAGTCGTTGGCCGAGCGGGCCGAGACGATCTTCGCGCTCCGCCGGGTGGCCCGGGCCTACGGCGGCGTGCAGGAGGTCATCGTCCAGAACTTCCGGGCCAAGCCGGGCACCGCGATGCGCCACGCCGACGACCTGGACTTGGAGGAGTACCGGGCGGCGATCGCGGTGACCCGGGTCGTGCTGGGCCCGAGGGCCCGTGTGCAGGCGCCGCCCAACCTCGTCGAGCTCGCCGAGTGCCGCGCCCTGCTGGCCGCCGGGGTGGACGACTGGGGCGGGGTGTCCCCGTTGACGCCGGACCACGTGAACCCCGAACGCCCCTGGCCGTCGGTGGCGCGACTGCGCGAAATCACCGCCGGGTGCGGCCTCGAATTGAAGGCCCGCCTGACGGTGCACCCGGAGTACGTCCGCGCCGCACTGGCCGATGGCAGCCCGTGGCTCGATCCCCGGGTACGCGCCCATGTGGCGGCGCTGGCCGACGAGGACGGCCTGGCGCGCCCCGTGGTACGACCCAAGGGCCTGCCGTGGCAGGAGCCGGACGGCGGTTTCGCTGCTGTCGGCCGGGTCGACCTGCACGCCGAGGTCGACACCATCGGGCGCGCAGACGGGCGACGTTCGGACTTCGACAACGTCTACGGCGACTGGTCGGCGGTCGCGGCCAGCGCCGCCTCGACCAGCGACACCCCCGGCGCGACGGGCGGCTCACCGCTGGGCGGCGACGTCCGGGCCGCCCTGGCTCAGGCCGAGCGTGACTCGCGCGGCCTTACCGATGCCCAGGCCCTGGCGCTGGTCACCGCCGAAGGGGCGGACCTGGAGGCGCTGTGCCGGCTGGCCGACGACTTGCGCCGTGACGTCGTCGGCGACGAGGTGACCTACGTGGTCAACCGGAACATCAACTTCACCAACGTCTGCTACGTCGGCTGCCGGTTCTGCGCGTTCGCCCAGCGCAGGACCGACGCCGACGCCTACTCACTGTCACTGGACCAGGTCGCCGACCGGGCCGAGGAGGCTTGGGAGCTCGGTGCCACCGAGGTCTGCATGCAGGGCGGCATCGATCCCGAGTTGCCGGCGACTGCCTACTTCGAGCTGGCCTCCGCGGTGAAGGCCCGGGTGCCCGGGATGCACGTGCACGCCTTCTCGCCGATGGAGATCGTCAACGGCGCCGCCCGCACCGGGCTGTCGTTCGAGGACTTCCTGGTCCGGGCGAGGGAGGCCGGGCTGGACACCATCCCCGGCACTGCGGCGGAGATCCTCGACGACGAGGTCCGATGGGTGCTGACGAAGGGGAAGCTGCCCGCGGCCACCTGGATCGACGTCGTCACCACCGCGCACCGGGTGGGACTGCGGTCGAGCTCGACGATGATGTACGGCCACGTCGACAACCCCCGGCACTGGGTCGCCCATCTCCGAGTGCTGGCCGGGATCCAGGAGGACACAGGCGGGTTCACGGAGTTCGTTCCACTGCCGTTCGTGCACACAAGCGCACCGATCTACCTCGCCGGCGTGGCCCGCCCCGGCCCGACCCTGCGGGACAACCTCGCCGTGCACGCGGTGGCCCGGATCATGCTGCACGGGTTGGTGGACAACATCCAGACTTCCTGGGTCAAGCTCGGCACCGATGGCACGCGAGCGATGCTGCGCGCCGGCGCCAACGACCTGGGCGGCACGCTCATGGAGGAGACCATCTCCCGGATGGCCGGCTCCGAGCACGGCTCGGCCCGCACGGTCGCCGAGCTCACCGAGATCGCCGCCGGCGTCGGGCGCCCTGTCCGCGAGCGCACCACCACGTACGGGGCGCCGGAGGTAAGGCCGGTCAGCGCCCTCGCACAGCCGTGAGGGGGACGCGGAGGGTCTCAGTGGTGGTGCTCGCCAAGGCCACCGGTTCGGCCAAGACGCGGCTGGCCGGTGCAGCGATCGACCGTCGCCGGACGGCCCTCGACCTGGCGTCGGCCACCCTGGGCGCCGCAGTGGGCGCCGAGGGGGTCGGGAGCATCCACGTCGTCACGAGTGACAGGGCCGTCGCGGCCCGCGCGGGGCCTCGGTGCCTCGGTGGTTGACGAGCCGGGAGTGTCGGGGATCAACCGGGCAGCAGGTCTGGGACGAGAGCACGCGCTGGCCGGGAGACCTGACGCCCCGGTGCTGGTGACGGTCACCGACCTGCCCTACCTGCGCTCCGCGGACCTGGACCAGCTCGTGCGCGAGTTCGAGAAGCGCGGGTCGGCCCTGTTCGTCGCCGACCGGGCCGGAACGGGGACCACGATGCTGCTCCACGGGCCCGAGGTGCTGCCGGCGATCGCCTTCGGCGCCAGCTCCGCGGTGGCGCACGCCAGGGCGGGGTATCTGCGGGCGCGAACACGGAGCGTGGGACTGACAACCGACCTCGACACGCCGGAGGACTATGCGTTGTGGACCCGCGGGACCCGCGGGACCCGCGTCGATGACACGGCCGAGGACGCATCGGCTCTGCGCCTGCCGACCAGCAAGATGACGGCCGCCAGCACGGCGACGACTGCCGTGGCGGACCAGGCGAGCCGGTAGGAGCCGAGCTGCACCAGCAGCCCGAATCCCAGGGGTCCCAGCACCGCGCCCACGTAGGTGCCCATCTGCATGGACGACGTGGCCCGGGCCATGTGGCCCGGATGCAGGGTGATGGCTGCGTGGTGCAACAGGCCGGGCCAGGCGAAGCCGATGCCGAAGGTCAGCAGCGCCGCGGCAGCCGGAACGGTGGTACCGCGACCGAGCGCCAGCCCGACCATGCCGACCGCGGCGGCCACCATCATCAATGCGGCACTGGAGACGTGCCGGACCGGGTAGGGGAACCAATCGGCCACCACTCCGGCCGAGATGCGGGCGGCAACCGCGACCCAAGCGCTGATGGCGAGCAGCAGTGCGGCGTCCCCCGGATCGGCCCCGCCGGCGATCAGCCCCTCGACGAGGAAGGGGGAGAGCACCGAGCACGCGGTGGCAGCGAGCAGCCCGCCGAGCGCGAGCAGTCGCAGTGAGGTCAGTCCTCCGCCGCGCTTCTCCGCCGTGCCCTGCGCCGGGTGCTGCAGTCGCGGCGAGGAGCCGGCGAAGGAGGCCGCGAGCACCGTGAGCAGCCCGAGTGCGAGGGCGGTGCAGAGCCCGCGCCACCCCAGCGCCGTGTGCGCTACGACGTACGCGCCGGCGGCGGCAAGGGCCGCCGCCCCCGGGACCGCCGAGACGCGGAGCCCGAACGCCACCCCGTGGCGACGGGGTGAAACGGTCAGGGCGATGAGCATGTTCGCCGCGGGCGTCGCGACGCCGTTCGCCAAGCCGGCGACGGCGCACATCCCCAGCAGCCCGGCCTTGCTGCCCAGCAGGGCGGCGGTCAGGACCGCTGCCGCGCTCAGCGCCAGGCCAGCCCGCGTCATGGCCATCGGGCTGGCCCGGCCCAGCACGGGCATGGCCAGCCGGGTGGACAGGGTCGACAGCAGGTAGAAGCCCGAGACGCCGGCACCGATCTCCGCCGCGCTCAGGGTGAAGTCGTCGCGCATGTCGAAGGCGAGGGCGCCCGGGAGCAGGGACGGGACGCTCATGGAGATGGCGACGACGCCGGGGAAGACCAGGCGGGCGACGTCGCGAGCCCGCGACCGTGTGGCCGTATCGGTCCTCACGAGGCGTCCGGGCCTGCGGCGTGGAGTACCCGGATGCGGATGAGCTGCTCGACCCGTTCGGGGTCGTCGGCCTCGCCGACGATCTCTCGGCTGTGCTCGCCCACCCGGGGCGAGGAGCCCGGCCGTCCCGGCCGGTGGCCGTCGAACCGCCACGGGGGTCGCACGAGCGCGACACCGTCGTCCTCCGGCTCCATCAGGTCGAGCAGGCGGGCTTGGGGATGGTCGAGGAAGGCGGAGATGGTGAGAACCGGTGCATGGGGGACGTCGCAGTTCCGCAGCCGGGCCCGCCAGTCCGACGCCTGCCGGCGGAGGAAATTCTCGGCGAGGATCTTCGCCAACTCCGAGTGGCTCCGGATCCGGTCGTCGTAGGTGGCGAATTGAGGGTCCTCGGCCAGGTCAGGGCGGTCCATCGCCAGGACCAGCCCCTGCCAGAACCGCTCGGAGGAGGAGAGGTGGAGGGTGATCGCGGGCCCGTCGGCCGTCGGCAGGGCGAAGCTCTGCGCCTGGGGATGGCGGCTCTGGCGGCGGGGGTCGCGGTGGTCGTCGTCGTGGAACTGGGTGATCGCATCCAGGGTCAGCGTGGTGACCGCCTCCATCAAGGAGGTCTCCACCCGTCGCCCCCGGCCCGTGCGCCCCTGTCCGACCAGTGCGGCCAGCACCCCGGTCTCGCTCACCAGCCCACCGACGATGTCGGCCAGGCAGGTACCCGAGATCTGAGGGGAGCGGGCGTCGCTCCGTACCCAGTAGAGCCCGCTGAACGCCTGGGCGATGCTGTCGTACGACGGCCGCTTGGCCAGCGCCCCCTCGGCGCCGAAGCCAGTGACCGAGGCGTCGACGAGGTCGGGCCTCAGGGCCCTGTAGCTGTCCGGGCCCAGGCCCAGGGCCGCGAGCGTGCCGGGCCGGATGTTCTCCATGACGACGTCGAAGCGGGGCACCAGCGCCTTGACGAGCGCCACCCCCTCGGGATGCTTAAGGTCCACCGCCAGGCTCCTTTTGCCGGCGTTGTACTGCCGGAAGTAGGTGTGGCGGTCCTCCTCGCCGCGGCGAAAGGCGTTGCCTCCGTCGGGCCGCTCGACCTGGACCATGTCAGCGCCCAGGGCGACGAGGAGGGAGGTGGCGTAGGGCGCCGCGACGTAGCCGCCAAGTTCCAGGATCCGGATGCCGTCGAAGGGGAGGTTGCTCATCTCAGGCGACCCCCAGTCGCTCGCGGAGCTCGCCCCGGGGCCGGACGAGGCCCCCTGGGCGTGCGAGGCGACGTGCACGCCGTCGGCGGTGAATACCTCGGCGAAGGTAAGGCCGCGGGCGCCGCCGGCCCACGGCGAGCGCTGGTCGACGAGCAGCCACTCGTCGGCCCGGACGTCGGCATGTAGCCAGACCGTGTGGTTGAGGGTCGCTCGTGGAAGGTCTGGTGCGCCCGCCACCACCCCGTGCGGGATCAGTGAGGCGTTCAGGAGCGTGATGTCGCTGAGATAGGTCAGCACTTGCCGGTGCACGACGGGGTCGTCTGGAAGCCGGTCCTGCACGCGGATCCAGATCTGCTGGATGCCCGGTCCGGGGCCGCGCCGACCGGTCCGCTCGGTCACGACGTAGCGGATGTCCAGACCCGCCCTTTCCCTGCGCCAGGGCTCGTCGGGCAGCTCGCTGAACTTGCGGATGGTGTCTTGGATCGTCGGCAGAGCGGCGGGTGGAGGCACGTCGGGCATGGCCCCTGCATGTGCCAGCCCCGGCTCATGGGGCTGGAACGAGGCGGTGCAGCGCATCAGCAGTCGGTCCTCCTGCGTGGCCAGCACCGAGCGCGCAGAGAAGGAGCGCCCGTCGCGGAGGCACTCCACCTGGTAGCGGACCGGGGATCCGTGGTCGCCGGGCTCGAGGCAGAAGGCCTGGACCGAGTGGACAGACCGGCCCGGGTCGACGGTGCGCTGCGCCGCGACCAGCGCCTGGCCGAACAGCTGTCCGCCGTAGACCTTGTCCAGAGACGACTCGCGGGGCTGACCGCCCAGGTAGCAGGTGCCCCCGAGTTCCTCGAGTTGCAGCAGGGCCATGATCTCGGTGCTGTTCGGCATCTGCTTCCGTCCGGATGGTCGTCGATCCCACTGCTATCATACTTTGTATATTGTGCCGGATGGTATCAGTAACTCCAGGAGGACAGGCATGACGGACCCCACGAGGCTCTTCGACGTCGCCGGCAAGGTCGTGGTGGTGACCGGAGGCAGTCGCGGCATCGGCTACGGGATCGCAGAGGGCTTCGTCCGGGCCGGGGCCACCGTCTACATCTGCGCCCGCAAGGCAGAAGACTGCGAGAAGGCTGCCGCCGAGCTGTCGGCGCACGGCGAGTGTCAGCCCCTCAGCGCGAACCTGGGCAGCGTAGAAGGCGCGCGTGCCTTCGCCGCGCAGCTGGCCGAGCGCGAGTCGCGCGTCGACGTGCTGGTGAACAACGCCGGGAACATCTGGGTGGAGAAGCTGGCCGACTACCCCGAGTCCGGCTGGGACAAGGTCTTCGACCTCAACGTCAAGGGCGTCTTCTTCCTCGTCCAGGCGATGATGCCCCTGCTGGAGGCCTCGGCGCGGCACGACGACCCGGCCAGGATCATCAACATCGGCTCAATCGACGCCTTCCACGTTCCGGAGCACGAGACCTACGCGTACTCCTCGTCCAAGGCGGCGGTGCACATGCTGACCCGGCACCTCGCCCTCAAGCTGGCGCCGAAGCACATCACCGTCAACGTGGTCGCGCCTGGGCGCTACCGCAGTCAGTTGCTGGAGAACGCCATCGAGCTCGAGGGCGCCGAGGAGTTGCTGGCGCCGATCCCGCTCAAGCGCTTCGCGGAGGGCCCGGACCTCGCGGGTGCCGCGATCTACCTCTCCTCCCGGGCCGGTTCGTTCGTCACCGGGGCGATGCTCCCCGTCGACGGCGGTCACGGGACCACCCTTTGACGCAGGCGGCAGCCATGGACCTGCCCGGTTCGTGCCGACCCTGAGCGCCGCCGCGCTCCAGCACGCGCGCTCGTTGCGCCGCACGCGAGCACCGGGCCCTTCTACTCTCGAGAGGCAGCAATGTCGACCAGAGCCAGTGCAACACTGAGTGAGCTCTTCGGTGTCGAGGGCAAGGCGGTGCTCGTGACGGGCGGGTCGCGAGGCATCGGCCGTGCCATCGCCAGCGGCTTCGTCCGCGCGGGTGCGCGGGTCTACATCTGCGCTCGCGACCTCGAGCAGTGTCAGGCCTCGGCAGAGGAGCTGAGCTCGTACGGCGAGTGCATCCCGGTCCGCGCGGACCTCGGGACGACGCACGGGTGTCTCGAGCTCGCCCGGCATCTGGCCGAGCGGGAGTCGAAGCTGCACGTGCTGGTCAACAACGCCGGCAGCACCTGGCACGAGCAGCTCGCCACCTACCCCGAGGCGCAGTGGGACTCGGTGATGAACGTGAACCTCAAGTCGCCGTTCTTCCTGACCCAGGCGCTACTGCCGCTGCTCACGGCGGCCGCCACGCGGGAGGACCCGGCGCGGGTGATCAACGTCGGATCGATCCGCGGGTACCTCGTGCCGCAGCGGCCCTCCTTCGCCTACACCGCCTCAAAGGGGGCCATCCACCAGCTGACCCGGCACCTGGCGGCCGAGCTCGCGTCCGCGGGCATCACCGTCAACGTCCTCGCCCCGGGCCTCTTCGAGAAGCGGATGAGCCAGACGACGGACACTAAGATCAGGACCCAGATCCCGCTCGGCCGGAAGGCCGCGGCGGACGACCTCGCTGGCGCTGCCATCTTCCTGGCCTCGCGTGCGGGGTCGTACGTGACCGGCACGGTCATCCCGGTCGAGGGTGGCGTCGGAGTGGTCCCGAACTAGCGCCGGGGTGGGGAAGTCTCGGGTGCAGGACGATGCGGCGGGGAAGGCGACGACGACATGGCCTGCCCCTGCGCTGATGCCCCACGGACGGACAGGGGCCGAGGACCCACTTCGGCAGCGTCTTCTCAGCGGGAGTCGCGCAGCGCCAGAAGCGGACGCTGCTTCGGAGGTTTCAGCCGACCAGGGTGCTCGCCGCCCTTCTGACCACAATGGGCAACCCGTAATCCGTTGCTCCCGTGATGCACCGAGTGGACCGAGCCCGAGGAGGTGCTCCGTGGCACCCACCCACATCGAAAAGTTCGCCGAGTTCGCGACCGCGAGCGCGTCGCAGGCCCTGCCTCACGAGGTGGCAGAGGAATCCAAACGGATCATCCTGGACACGGTCGGCTGCGCCCTGGCCGCCACCGACAACCCGGCGGGTCGTGCCGGCGTCGACTACGGCAGGGTCTTGGGAGGCGAGCGCGACGAGGCGACGATCATCGGTGTCGCGGGGAGGACATCGGTCCACGGTGCAGCCTTTGCGAACGCTGAGCTGATGAACGCGCTCGACTTCGAGCCCATCGCACTCCCCGGGCACGTGGCGCCCTACGTCGTGCCCGTGGCCCTCGCCATGGGGGAGGGACTCCATCGTCCAGGGGGACAGGTGGTGGCCGCTGTCGCTGTGTGCCACGAGATGTCCTACAGGTTCGCCAAGGCGATGGACAAGAACCGCGACGTGAAGGACGGGAAGGCGCACACGTCACCTGTGCTCGGATACAGCAGCACGGTGTTCGGGACCACCGCAGCAGCCGCGATGCTCAAGGGGATGCAGGAGGAGGCCGTGGCCGACGCCCTGGGCATCGCCGGGGCAACCTCACCGGTGAACGGTCATCGGGCATGGCTCATGCACGCGCCGAGCACGACGATCAAGAACAGCCTGATGCCTGGCGGGGTGGCGATGAGCGGCATGACCGCGGCCTACATGGCCGACCTGGGGCACCGCGGGGACAAGCGGATCCTCGACGACGAGGAGTTCGGGTACCCGCGCTTCATCGGCACGCGGCGCTGGGAACCGTCCGAGCTCACGTCAGGTCTCGGAATCGATTGGCGGTTCCCGTCGGAGTCGTTCTTCAAGCCCTATCCGCACTGTCGAGTCCCCCATGCGCTCTTCGACGCTCTGATCGAAGTAGTGAGGGCCAATGACATCAAACCTGGGGAGATCGAGTCGCTCACGGCCTGGGGTGAGGAGTGGGTAGGGCAGTTCCCGACCTTCATGAGCGACATCATCGAGAGGCCGTACGACGCCCAGTTCAGCTTTGTGCACGGGCTCGCACTGGCTGCTCACCTGGTCCCTCCCGGCAAGGAGTGGCACGATCCCTCGATCATCAACAGTCCATCCGTCCTCGGCCTCAAAACCAGGATCGCCTGGAAGGCGCACCCTGACTGGGCCACGGCCGTGTCCAAGGATCCGTCCGCGCGTCCGTCTCGGGTCGAGGTGGTGGCGCGTGGGACCACATTCGTCGGTGAGCGCCGCTATCCGAAGGGCAGCCCGTCGCCTGATCCCTCCACCTACATGACCACCGATGCGCTGGTCCAAAAGTTCCACCACAACGCCGAGGGAGTGCTCGCCGCACAGGACGCTGAGGCAGTCGTCGACTCATTGCTGCACCTCGAGCAGGTCGACGATCTGTGCGCCGTGATGGAGCGTCTTCGTCTCATCGGCTGACGATGTGACTGGCCCTCGATCCAGGGACCCGGTTGCTCTCCAGATCGCCTCGAGGGCGGCCTGACCCCGTCGCCTTGGGGGGATTCAATGTCACCCGCCGCCAACGCACGAACTACCGTCGGCCACCAGTTCTGCGTCGGTGAAACGCGGCCTCGTTCGCGGCCATGAACAGTGCTGCTCGGGGCGACGTCCCAAGCAATGCGACTCGGTGCAGGGTGCGGTTGATCCTCGGCTTCGCCGATGGTCCAGGGCCGGCGGGGCTTGGTGAACCGGCGGCCGATGCCGAGCTGCCGACAGGCGGCGATCCATGCCTTGCCGACGCGATAGCTCTTGGCGTTGTCGGTCAGGACCCGGCGAAGGGATTCCGTGGGCGGCAAACCGCGCCGCCGCGCGGGTCAGGAAGCCGGCGCAGGTGGTCACCCGCTTGCTCCGCCGACGAGGACGACAGCTGTGCCCGACCACGCATGAGGTCTGGTGTTTCACCCTCCTCGAACTCTTCGTCCGCCGCTCGCGACCCAGCGCGCCTCCAGAAGCTGACCGACGGGTCCTCGGTGCAGAGGCACAGCGCGTGGCGAGACGAGCACTAACGGCTAGCACTCACGTTCGCGCCTCCCACGGCATTGACCTACGTCCAAACATCATATATTTTGTATGCCGGGTCACACCTGACGCTCCTGGAGGATTACATGCGGGCGCTTCATCCCAACGCGACGAGAACCGGGCGGTCGTCGCCTGCAACTCGGCGCGGTCCACCTACCTCGCGATCGGCAGAACCCTTCGCGCGGTTCGAGCCGAGAACGCCCGGTCCTGGCGTGGATCACGAAAGGCAGGCTTCACCCCGACCTCCTTGGAGTGGCCGCCCGCGCGCGTACCGGATCCGGCTCCTCTGGCCCGCTCGCTTGAGGTCCATGTCCGAGTCCAATGGAGACCCTGGATCACTTGGGTACGGCGGCGCCCCTGGTGGACGCCGCGAGCGTCGTAGGGCGGTGCGGGATCCCAGGCGGCAAGGAGGACCTGGTGCGCTCGGGCATCCTCCCGCCGCCGCGAAACCGGCGACACCCCACCGGAGGGCGTCGAGCGGGGTTTCGATCATCATCACCAGCTCGAAGTCCGGCCCCATCGGTCGATCCGACCACCATGCGAACCGTGAAGGCTTCACTACGACGCGGTCTTCGACCTCCCTCCCTACTTACCGACGTGACTCCCGTGGGCCGGACAGAGGAGGTCGTGAACGAGCGATACGAAGTCAACGACGCGATGCCGATCCCGTGGGTCGGGCGCATCGACATTTCGAACGCGGTGCTGTTGCTGGCCTCCGAGGAGGTGCTGTTCGTAGCTATCACGACCATCGCGGTCGATGCTGGCTCGCCCGCGCGCTGACGCGCATTGCTCGACGTCTTACCCAGTCCTCACCTAGAAAGGGATCATCGGCATGAACACACCCTCCGGCATGAACGCACCCTCCGGGACGGGGTCACGCATCGGCTCCCAGGAACGACGGGCGCTCTTTTCAGGCGTCGTCGGCAACAGTCTCGAGTACTACGAGTTCGCTGTGTACGGTCTCGCCGCAGCACTGATATTCAAGGACCTCTTCTTCTCCAACGTGAGCTCGACGGCGGGGACCCTGCTCTCCCTGGGGACTTTCGCCGTCGCGTTCATCGCCCGGCCCATCGGTGCGCTCGTCTTCGGACACTTCGGCGACAAGCTCGGCCGCAAGGGCATGCTGATCGTCACGCTGTCCCTCATGGGCGGTGCCACGTTCTGTATCGGCCTGCTGCCGACCTATGACCAGATCGGCATCTGGGCGCCGCTCCTGCTCGTCGTGCTCCGCCTGCTCCAGGGCTTCTCCCTCGGCGGTGAGTACGGCGGGTCGGTCCTGATGGCGATCGAGCATGCATACCCCAAGCGCCGGGGCTTCTTCGGCTCGCTGGTCCAGAGCGGCATCGGGTGGGGCACCCTCCTGGCGAACCTCGTCTTCCTCGGCATCACGCAGTTGCCGGAGGACCAGCTTCTCTCCTGGGGTTGGCGCATCCCGTTCTTGCTCAGCGCCGTCCTCGTCGGAGTGTGCATGTTCATCCGGCTCCGATTGGACGAGAGCCCTGAGTTCGAAGTAGCCAAGGAAGTCGATGCGGTCGTCAAGGTCCCGCTCGGTGAGGTCTTGAGGAAGCACGGCTGGACCGTTCTCGGGGTCGCACTGATGATTCCCGGGAGCGGCATCCTCTACTACGTCGCCACGGTCTTCTCACTGACCTACGCGTCCGGCGCGGGAATCAACCGCGACGCCATCCTGGCCGGCGTGCTCATCGTCAACATCGTCCTCGTCGTCGGGATCCCGACCTGGGGATGGCTGACGGACATCGTCGGCCGTCGGGTGATCTGGCTCGCCAGCTTCATCGGCATGGGTGTTGCGACCTGGATCTGGCTCCCACTGCTCAACACCGGTACAACGGGGCTGATCATTCTGGGCTTCATCATCCTCTTCATCCCGCACACCGCTAACAACGCGGCGCTGCCCGCGACCTTCGCCCACGCATTCCCCGCCAAGGTGCGTTACTCCGGGCTCGCCGTCGGTTACAACTTCGGAACGCTCATCGCAAGTGCGCTCGCACCCCTCATCGCCGCCTGGCTCCTGGAGTCCACCGGCTCGTGGGTGTCGATCGCGCTCTACATCAGCGCGGCGAACCTGGTCTCGTTCATTGCGGCGATCTTCACCCGCGAACGCTACGGCAAGCCGGCGCAGGCGGCCGCCGTTCGGTCGACTGACACAGCAGACGTCGTGACCGTCGCGAGGTAATCCGCCCTCGAGGTCGGGGCTCGTCGTTCGTCGGTGGCTCCGTCCCCGGTGCCGCCTCGTGCCGAGCAGCGTGACACAAGTCGAGGTCGTGCCGCAGAAGTCGCAGAAGCCGCACAAGGGGGTCAGCCCCAGGCTTCTGCGGCTTCTGCGGCACGGCGATGAACCTCCCACCGCAGCGAGCTGGGGGCCGCCGTAGGGGCCATGGGCGCGGCGAACCGGATAGAACCGTGGGCTTCGAGGAGCCGCATCGAGGCCTCAAGCTCGGTGACCTCCCGGGGTGACTTCTCAGCTCATCCGCAGGTCTGGCATCCAGGGGTTGCCGTCGGCGAGCATGCGCAGGACGGTGAGGCCGGCGTCACGCACGCTGCTGTTGTTGGTGAACGGCACCCGTAGGTCTCGGCGAAGCGGAGGACTTCGTCGCGGGGCACACCAGAGCCTCCAGCGATCCCGGTGCAGTTCGATCCTCGCCGCACTCGCCGTGCCCGCTCCGCCCCGGGTGGTCCCCGCCACCCCGACGGCCGCCTGACCGGCGGCTCCGTGCCCGGCTAGTGACACGTCCGGTCACCAGCGACGACCGTTTGCGCGGCTCGACCTACCCATTCGCCACCCGGAACACCCAGACAGCCGCGGGAGCACGGGAAGCGGCGGACGACGGACTCACGGGATGCGTCTCAGTGCGGGAGCACGTCGAGCCGCCCGCGCCGACTCAGCGGAGCACGACGACGGGACGCCAGTCGAGGACGTCCCGGTCCTGCTCCTCGCTGCGGGCCCTGACCAGGACCCGGAGGTCGGCCGCCCTGAGCCCGGGCGCGACGTCGGCGACGCCGGTGACCTCGATGCGCGAGACGAGGGTGTCGCCCTCGCGGACCGGACCGGTGTGGTCGCACCCGTGCCAGCCGGCGACGGTGATCAACTGGGGGAGGGTCCGGGTGACCTGAGCGAGCGCGAGCCCGATGGTGTGACCGCCGTAGACCAGGCGGCCCGCCGGCTGGCTGAACCGGTCGTGGTGCACGTGCGCCAGGTTGAGCGTCAGCCGGGCGAGCTCGGGGGCGCCGGTGACCACGTCGCCGGCCCGCAGCTCCCAGCTCGCGCCCGCCACGACCTCCGGACCCGACGGCGGCTGCCACCGCGCCAGGTCCCACTCGCCCAGGTGCGCGAGCAGGGGACCAAGGTCGGGCGCCGTCCCGATGGCGGAGAGGTCGTCCCCGTGACCGGTCCGCGCATCTGGACTGCTGAGCGGCAGCATCGCGCAGCGCCAGAAGTCCAGCACCAGCCGGTCCTCCTGGTCACGGGTGGTGATCCGCAGCGCGGCCAGCCCGGTTGGCCGGCTGGCGTTCTGCTTCAGACCGACCACCTCGGTGCGGGTGCGCAGCGTGTCACCCACGGCCGGCAGCCGGCGGAAAGCCAGGCCGCGGTAGAAGAGGTTGGCCACTACTCGGCGGGTAACTGGTGTCGACTGGCCGATGGCGACGTCAGTGACGAAGGCTGGGTCGGCCACGGCACGGCCCGATACCGTCCGGGCGAGGTGCTCGTCGAGCGAGAGCTGCAGGCGGCTGCCGAAGATCGACTGGTGAACACCGGCTCGGCCGGCCGTGAGCGTCATGGACGGGGCGGTGAAGACGTCACCGACCGAGAGGTCGTCGAACCAAGGGCCCTCCACGAGGTGCTTCACTGCTGGTCCTCCCTCTCCGGGGTGGTGCGTCCCAGGGTCCGCCGGGCCCGGACGGCCACCGCCTCGTCGAGCATCCGGCCCCGCCACTGCAGGGCGCCCCGCCCCTCGGCCGCCGCGGCCTCGAGGACCGCGACGATCTCGGCGGCCTCGGCGGCCTCGTCGTCCGAGGGGGTGAACGCGCGCTGGACGGTGCCGACCTGGGCGGGGTGGATGACCCACTTCCCGTCGAAGCCCAGCGCCTCGGCCGTGGTGGCAGCAGTGGCCAGCGGCTCGTCATCGGCGATGGTCAGCTGGGGTCCGTCAATCGCCTGCGCGCCGGCGAGGCGGGCGGCCAGCAGCACGGCGTCCTGGGCGAACTGCCAGGAGGCCTCCACCCGCCGGCCCATCGAGGCGGACAGGTCGGCGTACCCGAGGATCAGGGCAGCGACCCGGTCGCTCGCCGCGGCGATCTGTACGGCGTGGTGCACCCCTGAGGGCGACTCCACCAGCGCCTGCACCTCCAGCGGGACGGCCCGCCCGGTGCCCGCCTCCAGCTCGTCGAGCCGGTCCGCGAGTCCGCGCAGCGCCTGCGGGTCCTCGGCCTTGGGGACCACGATCGAGTCGACCGCCGGGTTGCCGACGCAGGCGAGCACGTCGGCCTCGTACCAGGGCGTGCCGACGGCGTTGACGCGGACGGCGAGCAGACCGTGCTCGCGCCCGACCAGGGCCACGACGTTCCCGCGGCCGGCGTCCTTCTCGTTGACCGCGACCGCGTCCTCGAGGTCGACCACCACCTCGTCGACCGGCGCGGCCAGCGCCTTCGCGATCTTGTGTGGCTCGCTGGCGGGGACGCTCAGCACCGCACGGCGGGGCCGGCGGGCGGAGGGGGCGCTCATGCGGCACCCGCGACGACGCCGCGGTCGTGGAGGCCGGCGATCTCGTGGTCGGCGAGGCCCAGGACGTCGGCGAGCACCTGATCGGTGTCCTGACCGAACCGGGGTGCGGGCCGTGGGTCGGTCCAGTTCCCACCGAGCCGGATGGGGGAGCGGGCGGACGTGATGGTCCCGATGCCGGGCTGGTCGATCTCGGTCACCACGCTCGTCACCGGGTCCTTGGCGAGCTCGCGGACGGACTCGGACATCGTGCGGTAGCGGCTCCACAGCACGTGGGCGTCGTCCAGCTCGTGGGTGACCTCGTCGACCGTCCGGGCCGCGAACCACGGGCGCATCACCGCCGCGATCGTCTCGCGCATCCGGAAGCGGTCGGTCTCCAGGGAGAGGTCCACCTCGGCGGCCTCCTCCAGGGCCTTGAACACACGGTCCGTCCCGGTCACCTGCACCAGGTTCCGCCACTGGCGCACCGTCAGCGCGACCACCATCACGCGGTGCTGGTCGCTGGTGGCGAAGTCGACGCCGAAGCTGCCGTAGAGATGGTTGCCGTGGCGGGGCCGGTCGCCCTGCTCGATCGCCTCGGCCAGCCATCCCATGGACGCGACACCGGCCAGGGCCACGTCGGCCAGGGCGAGGGCGAGGTAGGAGCCCTCCCCGCTCCGGTCGCGTCGGCGCAGTGCCGCCAGCAGGCCGGTGACCGCCGTCATGCCCGTGAGCAGGTCCCAGGCCGGGACCACGTGGTTGACCGGTTCTGCCGAGCCCACCGGGCCGGTCATGCCAGGGACGCCGATCTCGGCGTTGACCGTGTAGTCCACGGCCGGACGGCCGTCGTTGTAACCCTGGATGTGGACCTGGATGAGATCGGGCCGGCGGGCGGCCAGGGCCTCGTAGGTCAGCCACGGCCGGCCGACGTTGTTGTCGACCACCAGGCCGCCGTCGGGGCCGGGGTGGGTGGCCAGGGCGACGACCAGCTCGCGGCCCTCGGGGGAGCGGAGGTCGACGGCCACGGACCTCTTGCCGCGGTTGAGGGAGGACCAGAAGAGGCTCCGCCCGGTGCGGCCGGAGACGGGCCACCGGTTGATGTCGGCCGGACCGTCGATCGGATCGACCTTGACCACGTCGGCGCCCAGCAGGCCGAGGGTCAGGCACCCGGAGGGACCGGCGACGAAGCTGGAGCACTCCAGGACCCGGAGGCCGTCGAGCGGGCGGTCCTGCGGGAGGGGGGTGGCCGGGGCGCTCATGGACAGATATAATACACGATACGTGATCGGCTCCCAGTTTCGGCGGGCCCGCAGATGAAGGGACGACCTCGTGATCGAGAAGTACCAGGAGCAGTTCTCGCGTCTGAAGTTCGAGAACAACCAGCCCGGAGTCCTCGAGGTCGTCTTCAGTGGCCCCAACCTCAACGCCGTGGACGAGCCGACCCACTCGGAGATCCCGGCGGTGTGGACCGTCATCGACAAGGACCCCGCGGTCCGGGCGGTCGTCGTGCGCGGCGAGGGCAAGGCCTTCTCTGCCGGTGGAGACTTCGGCCTCATCGACAAGCAGATCGAGGACTACGGCTTCCGCATGCAGATCATGCGCGAGTCGAAGGAGCTCTTCTACAACCTTGTCAACTGCAGCAAGCCGATCATCTCAGCGATCCACGGACCCGCGGTCGGCGCCGGACTCGTCGTCGCGCTGATGGCCGACATCTCCATCGCCGCGCACGACGCCCGCATCATCGACGGCCACACCCGCCTCGGCGTCGCCGCCGGTGACCACGCCGTGGTCTGGCCGCTCTTCTGCGGCATGCCGAAGGCCAAGTACCTGCTTCTCACCTGCAAGGAGATCTCGGGCCAGGACGCCGAGCGGGCCGGCCTCGTCTCCCTCTCGGTGCCGAAAGAGGAGTTGCTCGACACGGCCCGGGAGATCGCCAAGGGGCTCAGTGAAGGGGCCCAGGAGGCGATCCGGTGGACCAAGTACTCGCTCAACGGGTGGTACCGGCAGAACAGCTCCATCTTCGACGTCTCGCTCGGCCTCGAGTTCCTCGGCTTCGGTGGTGGTGACGTCGTCGAGGGCGTCGCCTCGCACCGCGAACGGCGCAAGCCCTCCTTCGGCACCGAGGTGCACTCGTGAGCCGCTCGGTCGCCGACCTGCTCTTCGCACCGCGGAGCATCGTCGTCTACGGCGCCTCGTCCGACCCCGAGAAGCTGTCCGGTCGTCCGCTGGACTACTTGAAGAAGCTCGGCTACGGCGGCGGGCTGCACGCCGTGAACCCCCGGCGCGACGTTGTCCAGGGAGTGCCGGCCCACGCCAGCATCGCCGACGTGCCGGGGCCGGTGGACCTGGCCGTGATCGTTGTCCCGGCCGACAAGGTGCCCGGCGCGATCGAGGAGTGCGCGGCGGCCGGGGTGGGAGCCGCCACGGTCTTCGCCTCCGGGTTCTCCGAGGCGCCGAACGGGGTGGGCGTCGAGGCCCAGGAACGCATGGCCGAGGCGTCACGCCGCAGCGGCATGCGCGTGCTCGGACCGAACTGCCTGGGGTCGTTCGCCCTGCCCGAGAAGGCCTTCGCGACGTTCTCGACGGCGTTCGACACCCCGGGCGCCCTGCCCGACTCCCCGATCGCCCTCGTCTCCCAGAGCGGGGCGGTCGGCACCTTCACCTACAGCACGATGACGTCCGTGGGCCTGGGCGTCCGCTTCTTCGCGAACACCGGCAACGAGGTGGACATCACGGTCGTCGAGGTGCTCGACGCCCTCGTCGACCACGACGACGTCGAGCTCCTGCTGGGCCACCTGGAGGGCTTCACCGACCCGGCGGCGCTGGAGCGCCTGGCATCCCGGGCGGCCTCAGCGGGCAAGCCGCTGGTTCTGCTGAAGGCGGGCCGGACCTCGGTCGGGCAGCGCGCCATCGGCGCGCACACCGGGAGCCGGGGCGGTGACGACGCCGAGTTCGACGCGGTCCTCGCGCGCCACGGCGCCATCCGTGCGACGAGCATGGAGGAGATGGCCGACCTGGCCCTCGCCTTCGCCCCTGGCCGCCGCGTGCGCGGGCGCCGGGTCACCGTCGTGACCCAGAGCGGCGGCGCCGGGGCGCTGGCCTCGGACGTCGCGGTCGACGTCGGCCTCGAGATCGAGCCGTGGGACGACGCCACCCGGGCCCGGGTGGCCGCGCTGCTGCCATTCTTCGCCTCGACGGCCAACCCGATCGACGTCACCGGCGCGCTGATCAACGACGTCGGGATCCTCGACAAGACCCTGCAGATCTCCCTGGAGAGCGACGAGACCGACGTGGTGCTCGTGGTCTTGGGCAACTCCGACAGGGCTGCCGAGGAGCTGGTCGAGACCTGCGTCCGGCACCACGACGCCACGGACAAGCCTTTCCTCATCGCCTGGACCGGCGGGACCGGTAAGCCTCGACTCGATCTGCTCGAGGCCGGCGTGCCGACGTACGCCGAACCGGTTCGTGCCGTGCGAGCCATCGGGCACCTGGTGGACCACAGCCTGCGGTCCACCCGGATGACTCCGGCCTGACCGGCCGACGGATGGGTCTGCTCCCCGTGGCCCGGGACGGGACGGCGGGGGAGTGGGCTCTTCAGAGGCCGGAGGTGGACGGGTGATCCCCTCCGGGGCAGACGCTGGCACTTCTGTGTGGGCGAGCTCGCCGACCTGGACGACCAACGGTTCGCGCCCTGGCGCCTTCATATATGATGCATGACGACCCTCACGCGAAGGTCACTAGCCGGGAGGAGCCCAATGGCCTCGTTCGAACAGTCCAGGGTGGGATTCATCGGGTCCGAGGGGCACGTGGTCCCCGACGGTGGTGAATACCTCCCCGTCGAGAACCCGGCCACCGGCGAGGTCATCGCCAGCGCCTACGAGGGGCGGGCCGAGGACGTCGACGCCGTCGTGCGCGGCGCCGAGGACGCCTTCCACACCGTCTGGCGTCGGACGACGCCGGACGCACGTGGAGCCCTGCTGCGGCGCTGGGCCGAGCTCGTCACCCGGGAGCGGGAGGCACTGGCGGACCTCGAGGTCCGCGACGTGGGCCACCTGCGCAAGGAGACCCTCGGGGACACCGACGTCACCGCTCGGATCCTCGACTACTACGGCGGCATGGCCGACAAGATCGAAGAGCGGAGCTACTCCTCCTATCCCGACCGGGTCGCCTACGGCAGAGCGGAGCCGTACGGCGTCGTGGGGGGTATCAGCCCGTACAACGCAAACGCCATCTTCACAGCCTTCAAGGCGGGCCCGGCGCTCGCCGCCGGCAACTGCATCGTGCTGAAGGCGCCCGAGGTCTCACCACTGGTGACCTACCGCCTCGTGGAGCTGGCCCTCGAGGCGGGCATACCCCCTGGGGTGGTGAATGTGGTCACCGGGCGGGGACAGGTGGTGGGCCCGCTGGTCACCGAGCACCCCGCCATCGGCATGGTGGCCTTCACCGGCGGGGTGGAGGCAGGCAGGGCCGTCATCCAACAGAGCGCCGGCAATGTGGTGCCCCTCAGCCTGGAACTCGGCGGCAAGAATCCGGTGATCGTGCTGGACGACGCAGATCTGGACCTGTTGATCCCGTCGCTGCTGCACTCCAACTTCGTCAAGTCCGGCCAGAGCTGTGCCGCCGGAACGCGGATCTTCCTGCCGCGCTCGCGCAACCAAGAGATCGCCGACCGGATGACGCAGAGGGCGGAGCAGGTGCGCGTCGGGATGCCCGACGACCCGGAGTCGCAGATGGGCACGCTCATCAGCAGGCGGCACCGCGATCGCGTGCACTCGCTGGTGAATCGTGCCCGCGACGCCGGGGCAGTGTGCTTGGTCGGCGGGTCACCGGCACAGGACGGGCCACTCGCCGACGGTGCCTTCTTCCAGCCGACCGTCCTGGCCGAGGTCAAGGACGACAATCCGATCGCGACCACCGAGGCCTTCGGCCCGGTCGCGAGCCTGCTCGTCTACGACGACGTCGACGAGGCGCTGCGGCGCGCCAACGACTCGCAGTTCGGCCTCTCGGCCCAGGTCTGGGGCAACAACGCACGTGACATCCAGCACCTGGTCGCCAACCTGGAGGTCGGCACCGTGTGGGTCAACCTCTACCGCGGCAACCACCCCACAGTGCCGTTCGGCGGGATGAAGCAGAGCGGTTACGCGCGGGAGAACGCCTTCGAAGCCATCCGCCTCTACACCCGACAGAAGTCGGTCGTCTGGGACACCAGCACCGAACGTGCGCTGCCCTACCAGTCCTGACGCGGCTGTCAACTGCCGCACAACCCCACACTCGATCCAGCCAGCAGCCGCCGAGAAGCTGGCGCACCAGTCCTCACCGGTCCGGAATCGGACTGGACCACCGCCACGCTCGACCTCCGGGGCCACAGGCCGAGGAGGTGCAGGTGCGGATGCATTACTCGGGCAGGTGCCGCTCCGACGAGCAACGAGCCACGGCCGGTCGGGTGGCGCGATCCGCAGATCGGCGGGCACGACGGCTCCGGCGTCGTCGAGGCCGTGCGGCCGGGCGTCACCCGCTTCCAGTCGGGCGACCACGTCATCCTCTCCGTGCTCCCGCAGTGCGGCGTGCAAGTTCTGTACCTGCGGCCGTTGGCGCATGTGCGACCTGATCGCCTATGTCCCGACCGGGCAGATGCCGACGGCACGTGGCGGGCGTCGCTGGACGGCGAGCCCATCGGCGGGTTCTGCAGGCTCGCGACCTTCGGGAGCGGCTGGTGGTCTTCCAGGCCTCGTGCATCAAGATCCCGGAATGGGTTCCGACGGAGGCCGCCGCGCTGTTCAGCTGCGTCGTGCTCACCGGCTGGGTTCCGCGGAGTACGTCGGGCAGGTGCAGCCCGGTTGGACCGTGATCGTGATGGGGGTCGGGGCGTCGGCATGAGCACCGTCCAGTCGGCCGCCCACCTGCGCGCGAGCCACGTGATCGCGGTCGACCCGGTCGAGCTCAAACGAGAGACGGCTCTGAGGCTGGGGGCGACCCAGGCGGTGGCCACCGCCTGGGTCGCCGATCTCGGCCGGCGCTGTCGATGGCACGGTGCCGACGTCGTCACCGTCGCGGTGGGCGTGCTCACCTCCGACGTCTCCGCGGCCGCCTTCGAGGCCGTGGGCAAGGGCGGACGGCTGGTCGTCACCGCTCGCCGACGACGCATCGGACTTCAACTCGTGGTGCAGGGCCAGCGGATCACCGACTACAACGTGACGGTGCGCGGCGCGCTGCTCGGAAGCTGCAACAGCCACTACGACAACCCGCACCTGGCCCGCCTCTACAACGAGGGCCGGTTGCGCCTGGACGAGCTGATCACTCGGCGCTACACCGCGGACCACGTGGGGGCAGGGCTACGCCCGACGTTGCTGGCCGGCCAGGTGGTGCGCGGAGTCATCGTTCACGACGTCTCCTGAGCCGCCCCGCACTCAACCAGCCAGGGTGCTGGTCGGAGGACCAGCACCCCGGCTCGGGTGTTTCGTGGGCTGCTTGCCGCGCCTCGCGGCGCTCAATCCCGTGACTGCCCGGCGAGGTGCCTCGCGACGCGGAGTCCGAAGGCCATCGCGTGGCCCAGCGAGGCGCCGGTGCCCAGGTAGATGGCACCGAAGACCGGAGCTGCGCTGTCGCCGGCCGCGTAGAGGCCCTCGATGGGGAAGCCTCCAAGGGCGGAGCGCCCGCGCGTGCTCAGTGACGACGCCGCCGCAGGTCCCACATCGCCGGGATGGATCGGAGTGGAGTAGAACGGGCCCTGCTCCACCGTCCCGAGGGTCGGGTCTGGCTCGTGCCGCGGGTCGGCGTAGTAGCGGGAGTAGGCGTTGGAGTCGCCAGGTCTCGCCGTCGCGCCAGCAGCCGGGTCACAGCCAGCTCCGGGCGGCCACGCGCTCCAGGGTCGCTTTCGCGTCGTCGAGCGACTCCGGCTCGTAGGGCATCTCGAGGATCGCCTCGTGGAAGCCGAGCTCCGTGTAGCGCACGAGGTTGTCCTTGTCGATCGCGCCGAAGGCCGGGTCCGGCCCGGAGCCGGGCTTCGCGACGAGGCGCAGCTCGGAGAAGTCGCGCCCGACGTCGTCGCAGGCGCTCCGAAGCCTGGCGAGGTGGCCCTCGAGTGCTTCGAGGCTCTGCTTGGCGGGCAACCAGCCGTCACACGAGCTGGCGACGAGGCGCATGGCGAAGGGGCTGAAGCCGCCCCAGAGGAACTCGACCGGGGCCGGCGCCTTCGGGAGCATGAGGAACGGCTTGGTGACCGGGGTGTCGTCCGCGTCGCGGACCGTGTAGTCGGCCGTCCCCGAGGAGAGCAGCTGCTTGACGAGGGCGATGTCCTTGCGAGCCCGGGTTCCCCTGCCCTCGAACGGCATGCCGACGGCGTCGTACTCCTCCCGCAGCCACCCCGTCCCCACGCCGAGGGAGAACGGCCGGCGGGTCAGCCACGACATCGTCGCCAGCTGCTTGGCCAGCAGCGTCGGGTTGCGCAGCGTCAGAACGATGATGCTCGTCCCGAAGCGCGCCCCCGGCAGCTGGGCGGCCAGCCAGGTCAGGTGCAGGAACGGGTCGGTCCAGGGGGTGTCGGGCCGGAAGCCCGGCGTCCCGTCCTCTGTATGCGGGTAGGCCGAGGAGCTGCGCTCTGGGAGGACCACGTGGTCGCCCACCCAGAAGGAGCTGTAGCCCAGCTCGAGCGCGTGGAGGCACAACTCGACCTGCTGCTCCGGCGTCAGTGCTTCGGTCGGGAGGGGCAGTCTCATGCCCACGGGGATCGATGGGGAGGTACTCAAGTGTCGTCCTTGCTCACGTCGGGACGGGCGGATTCCGGAGGGGTCCTACGGTGAGTTACCTAACACAGAATATAGGATATTTGCCCAGGGGTACAGAGGCAGCAGTAGGACGGGACCGCTCCGGTGACCGCGGCGGGGCGGCCCGGCCCCCGCGCTTCTCCGGGTGCTCGACGATGCTGTGCGCGCTCGGCATCAGGTGACGGGCCAGGGGACGTTGCCGTGGAAGCGCGCGAGATGACCGTTCTCGAGCCCGACTGGATCGACCTACCCGTACTTCACGAGCGTGCGGCGTGACATCTACGGAGTCAGTTCCGTCCGCGACGACGAAGGGTGAGTCGCAGGTCGTGGGTCCAGCCGAGCTCGTTCCCCATCCGGATCTGTTCGTCGATCTGCGCCGTGACGTCCTCCGGGATCCCTGTGGCACGGCGGGTGGTTTGGTCGACGTGCACCACGATCACCTCGAGGACGTTCGCGAGTGTCGCTGACGACTCGTTCACGAGGTAGGACACGCCGTGGATCGCCTTCCCGGTTCGTTCGAGGAAGCGGACACGGACGGAGTAGCGGTTCCCTTCGCGCAGCTCGCCCAGGTAGCGGATGTGGTGCTCCACCGCGAACGTGCCCAGCCCGCGCTTCGAGACGTACTCCTCGGAGACCCCGACCTCGGCGAGTGACGCCCTGACGGAGGCGATGTGCGCGGAGAAGAGATGCGTCGCGTTCATGTGACCGTTCAGGTCGAGGTCCTCGGAGCCGACAGCGCGTTGCAGAGTGGCCGCGACGGTGCGCAGTTGATCGACCGTGGGTAGTGGCATGGCGTCAGAAGGAACTGTTCCGGAGCGAGTACCAGGGGTTCTCGTTCGGAGCCGTCTTGCCCTGGTGCTTGCCGATCGCCGGGATGTGAACGACCTCGTCCATCCGCGCCCAGTCGTTGGCGACCCTGCGATGAGCGATGGCCCGGCGACCGTCGCGCTTCTCGAATCGGTCCAGGTAACGGCCGCCCCCACGCGAGTTGTAGGTGCGGTCGTCCAGCTCGCGCGAAGCGTGAGCCGTGACGGTGCTCCTGGCGACCTTCGTGACGACGGCGTCCGGGCCCTCGAAGTTGCCGAGGTCGTCGAAGGCGTCGGGGCGGTGCGCCGCGGTGATGAAGTCGAAGTCGAAGTCGCAGGAATCGACCCCGCGGCAGTAGTCCTGCATCACGTCGCGAATGGCCTTCCGGTTCAGCAGCCCCTGCAGCTGCTCCTCGATGCTCTCGACTGCGTGACCGTCTCGTCCGTTGCTCACTGGTCCTCCTTCCATGGTGGTGTCACTGGCACAGTCCGCGGTCGCGTCAGCGGGTCACCGGTTCCCAGCAGGACGGCACGGTGTCTGCTACTTCCGGCGCGAGGTGATGGTGCCCAGGGCTCGCACCGCGAGGGCCGCCGTGGCAAGCAGCCCGGCCGGCCGGAAACCCCTGCCGCGCGGCTGAGCGCCCGTCCCATGGCCGACTCGGACACGGAAGTCCTGAGTCGGCGAGCGCCCCAGGCGGCTCGCCCTCAGGTCCGGCGGTCCGTCCTCGGCGGGGTGAACGTGGAGGTGCGGGCCAGACCGGCGGCCCGGCCCTTGCCGGCGATCACCAGCGCCATCTTGCGGCTGGCCTCGTCGATCATCTCGTCGCCGAGCATCGCCGAGCCCTTCGCGCCGCCGGCCTCCGACGTGGACCACTCGTAGGCGTCGAGGATCAGCTCGGCGTGGTCGTAGTCCTCCTGGGACGGCGCGTAGATCTCGTTGGCCGCGTCGATCTGGCCCGGGTGCAGCACCCACTTGCCGTCGAAGCCCAGCACCGCCGACCGCTTGGCCACCTCGCGGAAGGCGTCGACGTCGCGGACCTGCAGGAACGGGCCGTCGATGGCCTGCACCCCGCGGGCGCGGGCGGCCATCAGGATCTGCATGAGGATGTAGTGGAACGGGTCGCCGGCGTAGTCCGGGTGCAGCGCCCCGACCACGAGGGACTTCATGTTGATCGAGGCCATGAAGTCGGCCGGGCCGAAGATGATCGTCTCGATCCGCGGGCTGGCGAACGCGATCGCGTTGACGTTGATCAGACCCTGCGCGTTCTCGATCTGCGCCTCGATGCCGATCCGGCCCACCTCCAGGCCGTTGGACCGCTCGATCTGGGCGAGCAGCAGGTCCAGCGCCTGCACCTGGGCGGCGTCCACCACCTTGGGCAGCATGATGCAGTCCAGGTTCGCCCCGGCGCCCTCCACGACCTCGATCACGTCGCGGTAGGTCCACTCCGTCGTCCAGTCGTTGACCCGGACGGTGCGGATCTTCTCCCCCCACCCGCCCTCGTTGAGCGCGGCGACGATGTTCTTCCGGGCGCCGGGCTTGGCCAGCGGGGCGCAGGCGTCCTCCAGGTCGAGGAACACCTGGTCGGCGGGCAGGCCCTTGGCCTTCTCCAGGAACCGGGGGTTGCTGCCCGGCACGGCCAGGTTGGAACGGCGGGATCGGAGCTCGGCCATAGTACCTCCACGGCTCGACAATTTCGTATATCATGCATACTCTACGGGAACGTCGAGCGAGGGAGTGACGGATGACCCGTCTGGCGCAGACCGATGATCTGACCGACGTCCAGACCGAGATCCTGGCGACGGTCCGCAGCTTCGTGGACAAGGAGATCATCCCGCACGCCCAGCAGCTCGAGCACGCCGACGCCTACCCGACCGAGATCGTCGAGGGCTTGAAGGAGATGGGGATCTTCGGGCTGATGATCCCCGAGGAGTTCGGCGGGCTGGGCGAGTCGCTGCTCACCTACGCGCTGGTGGTGGAGGAGATCGCCCGCGGCTGGATGAGCGTCTCCGGGGTGATCAACACCCACTTCATCGTCGCCTACATGGTGCTGCAGCACGGCACGGCCGAGCAGAAGGAGCGGCTGCTGCCGCGGATGGCGACCGGCGAGGTGCGCGGGGCGTTCTCGATGTCCGAGCCGGGGCTGGGGTCCGACGTCGCCGGGATCCGCACCAAGGCGGTGCGCGAGGGCGACGGCTACGTGATCGACGGGCAGAAGATGTGGCTGACCAACGGCGGGTCCGCCACGCTGGTGGCGGCGTTGGTGCGCACCGACCAGGGCGCGGCGAAGGCGCACCAGAACCTGACGACGTTCCTGGTGGAGAAGCCGGCCGGCTTCGGCGAGGTGCTGCCCGGGCTGACCATCCCCGGGAAGATCGACAAGATGGGCTACAAGGGCGTGGACACCACCGAGCTGGTGTTCGACGGCTTCCGGATCGGCGCCGAGCACGTGCTGGGCGGCACGCCGGGGCGGGGGTTCGCGCAGATGATGGACGGCGTCGAGGTCGGCCGGGTCAACGTCGCGGCCCGGGCCTGCGGCATCTCTCTCCGCGCGTTCGAGCTGGCCATCGCCTACGCCCAGCAGCGGGAGACGTTCGGCCGGCCGATCGCGCAGCACCAGGCGATCGCCTTCCAGCTCGCCGAGATGGCCACCAAGGTGGAGGCCGCCCACGCGCTGATGGTCAAGGCCGCCCGGCTCAAGGACGCCGGCTCGCGCAACGACGTCGAGGCCGGCATGGCCAAGCTGCTGGCCAGCGAGTACTGCGCCGAGGTCACCACCCAGTCGTTCCGCATCCACGGCGGGTACGGCTACTCCAAGGAGTACGAGATCGAGCGGCTGATGCGCGAGGCGCCGTTCCTGCTCATCGGCGAGGGCACCAGCGAGATCCAGAAGACCATCATCAGCCGCGGGCTGCTCAAGGAGTACGCCCTCAAGCGCTGAGCCACGCGCCCCCGGTACCCCGGAGGTTGGCCGCAGACAACCCGTCGCCGTCGAGGTCCCGATCCGTCGACGCCAGCGACACGGCAGAGAGGAACCCATGAACATCGTCGTCCTGGTCAAGCAGGTCCCCGATTCCGGAAGTGAGCGGAACCTGGACCCGGCGGACAACACCGTCGCCCGGGGGAGTGCGGACAACGTCGTCAACGAGATCGACGAGTACGCGATCGAGGAGGCGCTGACGCTGAAGGAGGCGCACGGCGGTGAGGTGACGATCCTGACCGTCGGCCCGGACTCGGCCGCCGACGCGATCCGCAAGGCGTTGTCGATGGGCGCGGACAAGGCCGTGCACGTCTCCGACGAGGGGATCCACGGCGCCTGCGCGCCGCAGACGAGCGCCATCCTGGCCGCGGCGCTGGGGCAGCTGGAGTTCGACATCGTGCTGTGCGGGGCCGAGTCCACCGACGGGCAGTTGTCGGTGATGCCGGCCCTGCTGGCCGAGCGGCTCGGGCTGCCGCAGCTGTCCGGTGCCCGCAAGCTCACCGTCGAGGGCAACGTCGCCAAGGCGGAGCGGCAGACCGACGGCGGCTACTGGGCGCTTCAGGCGCCGCTGCCGGCGATCGTGTCCACCTGGGACACCATCAACGAGCCGCGCTATCCCTCCTTCAAGGGGATCATGGCCGCGAAGAAGAAGCCGGTGGAGCGCAAGACGCTGGCCGATCTGGGCATCGACCCGGGCACCGTGGGCCTGGCCACGGCGACCAGCCAGGTGCTGGACTTCGCCGGCCGCCCGCCCAAGGGCGAGGGCGTGCGCGTCACCGACGAGGGCGACGGCGCGCAGCAGCTGGTCGACTACCTCGCCGCCCAGAAGATCGTCTGACCGACGACCGCAGCCAACCGTTTCGCCGTTTCCCATTCCTATCGAGGAGTCAATAGTCATGGCCGAGGTCCTGGTCCTCGTCGAGCTCAACCCGGACGGCGCCGGCGTCCGCAAGACCACCCTGGAGGCGCTGACCGCCGCCCGCGCCCTCGGTGAGCCCGCGGCCGTCGTCGTCGGCGCGCCCGGCTCCGCGGCCGGCGCGCGCGACGCCCTGGCCGAGTACGGCGCGGCCACGGTCTACGTCGCCGAGTCCGACGACGTCGACAGCTTCCTGGTGGCGCCGAAGGTCGAGGTGCTGGCCCAGCTGGTGGCCGACAGGTCGCCGGCGGCGGTGGTGATCCCGTCCTCGCAGGAGGGCAAGGAGGTCGCCGGCCGGCTGGCGATCAAGACCGGCTCGGGCTTCCTCACCGACGTCACCGAGATCGCACCTGATGGCACCGCGACCCAGGTCGCGTTCGCCGGGGCGACGATCGTGCACTCGCGCGTCACCACCGGGACGCCGATCTACACGGTCCGCGGCAACTCGGTCACGCCCACCCCGGCCCCGGCCGCGGCGGCCGAGCAGCAGGTGCCGGTGCAGCTGTCCGACGCGGCGAAGGCCACCCGGGTGGTCGACCGCGTGGTGGAGCAGAAGTCCTCCCGCCCGGAGCTGACCGAGGCAGCGATCGTGGTCTCCGGCGGGCGCGGGGTCGCCTCGGCGGAGAACTTCTCGATCATCGAGGCCCTCGCCGACTCCCTCGGCGCGGCGGTGGGCGCCTCCCGCGCTGCGGTGGACTCCGGCTACTACCCGCACACCTTCCAGGTCGGGCAGACCGGCAAGACCGTCTCTCCGCAGCTCTACATCGCCGTCGGTATCTCCGGGGCCATCCAGCACCGGGCCGGCATGCAGACCAGCAAGACGATCGTCGCGGTCAACAAGGACCCCGAGGCGCCGATCTTCGAGCTGGCCGACTTCGGCGTCGTCGGCGACCTGAACACCGTCGTCCCGCAGACCACCGAGCAGATCACCAGCCGCAAGGCTTGAGCAGGGCCGCACGAGCGATGAGCGCGCCGTCGGATGGGCGCCGATGACCAGCACCTCACCGGCGCCACTGCAGACCGTCGTAGAGGCCTCGACCGGCGTCCTCCTCCGAGTGGTCGCGCCCCCGGACACGAGGTCGCCACTGACGATGGCTCGTGTCCGGGCCGGCCTGACGGTGACACAGCTCGCCAAGGCCCTCCGGGTGGCACGGCCGACCGTCTCGATGTGGGAGCGCGGCAGACGTGGAGTCGGCCGTCACTACTGGCCTGCGTTGACCGTTGCCCTGGGGCTCAGCGAGGAGGACCTCACCGCGCTCTTTGCCCGATGCCCGCCGTCGCGCCTCGACGCCGTTCGTCTGCCCTCGCTGGCGCGGTTCCGCAGGAGCGCTGGCCTGACCCAGGCCGCGCTGGCCCAGCGGGTCGGCGTCGCTCCCACCACGCTGGCGATGTGGGAGAGTTCCGGTGTTCGCGTCCAGCTTGCCGTCGTAGCGCAACTCTGTGCGGTGCTGGGGGTGGAGCTGGGGGAATTGACCGCCAACTCGCCGGTCGCCGCGCCCGACCCTCGTCCGCTGCGCCGTTACCGCAAGGCGGTCGGAATGTCGCGTGCCGAGGCTGCCGCTCAACTCGGCATCTCGGTAGGAGCGCTGGCCAGGTACGAAGCCGGGGAGCGGCGTACCCCCATCCCGGTGGTCCGGCGCATGGCTCCGGCCTACGGGCGCCGAGTGGGGGAGCTGCTCCCGCACAGCGGCTCGACCTTGCTGCCACTCCCTCCCGGCCGTCTTTGGTTCCCCGAGGAACTACCTGACGCCGTGAGGGCCCTCCGCATCGCCGCCGGCTTGACAAAGGTGGGCCTCGGACGAGCCGTCGGAAGATCGGGACAAGCCGTGGCCGCGTGGGAAGCCGGGCGGGCTCGTCCCTCGCCGGCCACATGTCGGCGGCTGGAAGTCGTTTTCGGACTGGTCCCCGGTCGACTTCCGTACTGAGGTCGACGGCACTCTCCGCCCTTACCCCCGGATGGGCGGAGAGTGCCGTCGTGGCGGGAGCGCGGGTCGCCACTGGGTCGCGGCGCTCCCGAGGGGCGTGTGCGGATGACTCGCGGAACCGGCTCGACGACCGTGCCCGATGCATGGAACGTCACCTTGAGGGGGTGGCCAGCCACCTCGGGGCAGAGTGTCCTTCCTGCTGCGTGAGTACACTTAATCTCATACATGGAATCTCTGGCTGAGGGAGACACATGACTGAGGGTCTGCTTGCTTTCTCCGAGAACGGTGGTTCCAGGCGGCAGCAACTCCCGGAAGAGGTCGCTACCTACGTCCGTGAACTGATCCTGTCGGGGTCGGTCCGCCCCGGGGAGTTCCTGCGCATGGAGCGGATTGCCGAAGCGGTAGGCGTGAGCAACACCCCCGTCAGGGAGGGGCTTCTCATGTTGCGCAGCGAGGGGTTCGTCCGTCTGGTGCCCCGTCGAGGCTTCATGGTGGCACCCTTCAGCCGGCAGGACGTTCACGATTTGTTCTGGGCTCAGGCGCAGTTGGCCAGCGAACTGGCTGCCCGGGCGGCGAAGAAGATGACGCCGGAGCAGATACAGCGGCTCGAGGCGATCGACGAGCGTCATGGGCAGGCGGTCACCGCCGGCGACGGTGATCAAATCGCCGAGTTGGGGCGCGCCTTCCATCGCGAGATCAACAAAGCAGCGGACTCGCACCGCCTGGCCCTCTTGCTCGAGTCCGTCGTTCAGCAATTGCCGAACAGGTTCTACGTCGCGATCGAGGGTCAAGTCGAAGCCACCCGTGACAGGCATCCCGAACTGCTCGATGCACTGCGTAAGAGCAACTCGCGCAAGGCTCGGTCCGCTATGCAGAAGCACATCGTCGAAGGTGCGGACCACCTGGTCGCTGTTCTCGAGCAGCGGGGCATGTGGAGCGAGAAGGAAGCTCCTGCCCCCTGAGTCGGCCATTCGTGCCTGCTGGTCGAAGGACGGTCGGCTCGAGGGACGGCCGCACCGGTCACGCGGCCTCTTCCCTAGCTACGTCGACCTGAATACCGCTTCGGGTCGGTGAGGCCGTGGCCTTCTCCTGGTTTCTGGTGACGACCGGCTGATCGGTTTGGTCAGCCAGGCTTGTGCAACCAGGGACTGCGGTGGGTGAAGAAGATGCCCTCGGCGGAGTTCTCGACGAGCAGGTGGTGGCAGGTCAACTCCGGGCCATGACCCGAGGTCAGCGTCTGTCGGGTCGCGCCGGCGGCTCGGTCAGGGCCAGTAGCATCGCCATGCCCAGTCGTTCGGCGGTGGGTCCGTCGGGCAGGCTGTACCAGGCGCAGCAAGCCGTGCGGCGGTCGACCAGGGTGCCGATCACCGAGCGGGACATGCGCCTGACGACGAGGTCGTAAGCCCAGTCTCCGATCCGCGCGCTGCTCGACCATCACGGGGCATTGGTCGATCAGCGGCCCGGCGGGATGAACCGGGGCATGCGGCCAGGGCGCTCCGCCGGCGCTTAGCCAGCGGTCGGCTGGTGTGAAGCCTCTTGGTCAATGTCCTGCAGAGGCCGCCCTTTCCGCTGTGGTAGAGGCCCTTGTCGATCGTTGCGTGACACAGTGCCAGGTCGGGGCAAGATCTGGTCGACCCATCCACTGGAGCGGCTGGACCAGGAGATCAAGCGCGGCACCGACGTCGTCGGCGCCCTGTCCAATTCCGACGCCCTGCTGTGCTCGCCGGCGCGGTCCCGTCCGAAGCGCACGAAGAATGGCAGGTGTCCAACCGCCGCTACCTTTCCGAAGGGCTCGATGGCCCTGCTCAACCGCCCGTAGCGGTCAGACGAGGAGGTGTCGCCGTCGGCCCTCATCGAGTCATGGCCAGCACGCCGCTGACCAACACGGTTGAGCACTACATCCACCATTCGGCGGGGACTTCACCTCTGCAGCGCTTCTCGGAGGCGACCCTCGTCGCGCGCAGTCGCAGTTGCTGTCTCAGAGAGTCCTCAGGAGGATCGCTATCGGTGCGACCTCATCGCGGTCGAGAGCGCGACCGCCCCGACGAGCACGACACCGTTGACGACGGCGACCCACGTCGGGTGCAGTCCACCCAAGATGAGCGCCAGCCCGACCCAGACTACGAAGACCCCACCGATGATCGTCCCCGGAACGGTGAACCTGCCGTCGGAGAGCACGACCGTCGAGAGAAATGCCGCAGCGAACGCGGGAAGCAGGAAGCTTGCGGCGCTGTCGGGCGCGGCAGTGCCCTGACTGGCTGCGAGGGCGATGCCCGAGACCGACGCGAGGGTCCCGCCGAGCACGAAGCTCTTCATGACCTGGCGCTGCACCTTCACGCCGGCCAGAAGTGCCGCCGAGCGGTTGGAGCCGATGGCCTGGAGGTGGCGCCCGAAGGTCGTGTGCTGCAGCAGGACCCAGATGACGAGCGCCGTGAGCAGGAGGAAAAAGATCAGCCACGACACCGCCGAGATCCAGTCCGCGAGCCCGAACACGAACACCAGCACGGCCGCGATGACGACCAGCAGGACGGCCTTCGTCGTCAGCCACCGGTTTCGGCCCCACGACACGGGGCGCACACGGTCGAGGCCGAAAAACATCGTGACGCCGGCGACCAGAACACCCAGCGCGATCATCCAGCTGGGCGCCTTCTGACTGAAAGCGGCGAAGGACCCGAACCAGCTCGGGAGCTGAGGCCCGGCCGGCTGCGGTCCGACGAACGTCCCTCCGGAGTACACAGCCGAGATGCCGGCACAGACACCCCCCGTGCCCAGGGTCGCGATGAAGGAGTTGACCCGGAGTCGCTCGACCAGGAAGCCGTTGATCAGCCCGGTCAGCACTCCGACCCCCAGCACGATCAGCAGGACTATCGGGAAGGGCCATCCTTCCCGGACCGTGAGGCCGACGACGAGGAAGCACGACAGCGTTGCGACGCCGGCGACCGATAGGTCGAACATCCCGGGCACAAGGGTGACGAGCACGGCGAGCCCCAGCAGCAGGATCGGCACGCTCTGGTGCACGTCCAGCAGCCGTGCATCGGCGTTGAGGAACCGGTCGCCGAGCCAGAGCCCGAAGACTGCGAAGAGGCCGAGGAAGACGATAACGGTGATCGAATTCTCTACGAGCTTCCTGCGGACGAGCCGGGCCTGCAGGGCCGCCGCTGAGGTACGGGCCTCGGTGCCCTCGGGGGACTCGGTGGCCTGGGGTGTCGTGCCGGTAGCAGGGTTCGCCATCAGACCATCAGCTCCAGTTCAGATGCGCTCAGTTCAGAGATGTGCCGAAGTGGTTGCAGACGCCCGTCGACGACGAGCGACACCCGGTCGCACACGGTGAAGAGGTCCTCGGCGTCCGAGCTCGCCACGAGGACGGCGGCGCCGTCCCTGGCGAGCCCGCGGATCAACCGGTAGATCTCCGAGCGCGTCCCGACGTCGACGCCCCGGGTCGGCTCGCACAAGACGTAGACGTCCGGCCGGCGCAGCAGCGCCCGGCCGAATATGACCTTCTGCTTGTTGCCGCCTGACAGGACCTCGAACGGCGTGTCGACCGAGGGCGGTCGGACGGACAGCTCAGCGGCCACCTCGACGCAGTCGCGCCTCTCGCGGCGCGGGTCGATGAGGAGGCCGAGCCGCCGCCAGCGCGACAGCGCCGACACCGACGCGTTCTCCCGCACGCTCAGCTCGCCGAAGCCGCCCTGGCTCTCCCGGTGAGGGGGCACCAGGGCCCGCCTGAGACCAGGGCGCAGCAGCACGACTTCTCCACTGTCGGGCCGGAGGGTGCCGTTCACGACGAAGGCGACGTCGTGCAGACCTGAGCCTGGCAGGCCGCTGATGCCGATGACCTCGCCCGCGTCGAGCCTCAGGTTGACCGGGCCGACCTTGCCGACCCGTATGTCACGCAGCTCGATGACTCCCTCGGGCGCGCCCTTGTCGGACGTCCCGCGGTCGATGTCGAGGACGTCCATCTCGTGCTGCATGAGCATCCGCACTAGTGCGGCACGGTCGAGACCCTCCGTCGGGGCGTCGCGCACGAGCTCGCCGTCGATGAGAACCACCACGCGCTTGGTCGCGTGGAGGATCTCAGCCAGCTTGTGCGTCACCATGATCACCGTCGCGCCGCCCTCGGCCGCGGCCGCCAGCGACCTGATCACCCGGTTGGCGTCCGCGGGGGGGAGCGTCGAGGTGGTCTCGTCGATCACCAGGATGCGCGCGCCGCGGTCCATCACTCGTGCGACGGCCACCAGGGTCTTCTCGCCCGCGGTCAGGTCCGCGAGGAGTGTGTCGACGGGCAAGTCGAGCCCCACCCGGCTGAGTGCTCGCTCGGCCTCCTCTCGCTCGGCACGCTTGTTGAGGATCGGGCCGAACAGCCGCTTCGGCGGCGTGCCGAGGCTCAGGTTTTGGGCAATCGTCAACCCGTCAACCAGCCCGAGGTCCTGGTGGATGAACCCGACGTGCGGACTGTCGGCCAGGGATCGCACGACTCGGCCACCAAGCTGGAGCTCACCCGCCGTCGCCTCGTAGACGCCAGCGAGGACCTTGATGAGCGTGGACTTGCCTGCCCCGTTCGGGCCCATCAGGCCGACGAACTCACCTCCACGGATGGTCAGGTTGATGCTCTTGAGCACCTGATTCGGCCCGAAGGACTTCCTCAGCTGGCGGATCTCGAGGTCGTGGGAGCTGGCGTCGCTCATCTTTGTTCCTTCACGTCACGCGTTCGGAGAGGCGGGGTGAGGGTGTGCGCCGGTGGACCGGCGCACACCCTCACCCGCGGATCAGGACTTGCCCCACAACTTCCGGAACTCGGACTGCCAGTCGCCCTCGGGCGCAGGGAAGGTCGACGGAGAGGGGTTGCCGCCGAGGAACGACTCAGCGTTGCTCTCGGTGATCAGAGTGTTGGGCAGGTTGTCGTATCCCTCCCACACCGGGACGCCCGCCGCGACGCGGCCGAGGAGGTCGGCTCCGCTCCATGAGGCGTAGGTGTAGGCCTCGGCGACAGTGGAGTGGACCGGCGGGTTCTGCGAGACCAGAGCGGCGACGAACTCTGGGCTCCCGTCGTACCCACTGACGAGGATGTCGTCACGCCCGGACTGGACGTTGGTCCTGCTCAGTGCCAGGGCCATGCCGTCGAAGTGCCCAATGGCGTGCGTGACGGTGCCCTCCGGGTGCGAGGCGAGGAACGCCGTGTACTCGGGCGGGCCCGGTTTCCCGTTCGATGACGACGGGAAGTCGACCGCCTCATACGTGCAGCCGGGACAGTGCTCCTTCAGCGTCTGCTCCAGGCCCTGAGCGCGGAGGACAGATGACTGGAAGGCTCGGTCGAAGAAGGTCACGACGCTCGCCTGATCGCCGGCGTCGGCCATGACCTGCCACGCCGCGATCTCGCCCTGATTCGCCCAGTCGGTGGTGACGTACAAAACCTCGTCGGCGTACCCCTCAGTCGGCGTGCACATGACGCACACGATGGGGAGCTCGGCGGCGAGCGCGCGGTCGACGGACGCCTTGATGGTCCCCACGTCGATCGACACGATGATGATGCCGTCGAGATCGTCCTGCACGGCCCGGTCGACGAAGCTGCTCCAGACCTGCGGGGAGAACTCGCCATCGACCGGAGGCCCGGTCTGCCATCCCATTGCCTGGAGCGCGTCGACGGCGTATCCGGACTGCTCGGCGCAGACGGGCGCAGCGAAGCCGCAGCCAATCACCTCTGCCCTGCCGGTGCCCGGGTCGAACGCCTCGGTCGGACCGGGGTAGGTCTCGGGGCCTGCCTCGAACTCTGCGACCTTCGCTCGAGCGGTCTCCTGCAGTTTCGAGTCACTACTGGCCGCGGCCCCCGGGCTCGAGGCGTCCGAGCTGCTCCCGCATCCGGCGAGGAGCAGCGATGTGGCGGCCACTGCGGCGCCAGCTGCTGCGAGCTTTCTGCTGATCATGAAGGCGTCTCCTAGCCTCGGGGCTTCAAAAGGGTTACGCGCGATGGCCCTCTAGAGCGGCCCGCCGTGCGACACAGCTCACAGTCTAGGCACATCATATATTTGACACAAGACTGGGCACGCTTCGGCGCGGTGCTCCGCCCGCATCAGCACCCGCACCCGCACCCAGCCGAGGGAGGCGCTCGGTTGGGTGCGGTGGATCTGCTTGTACAGCTAGGGGTGGCGGGGCCGGGTCCTGACCGACGGATCAGCGGCTCGGCGCCACCATGCTCCAGCCAAGGACGTTCTCGTCTCGGCCGCTCCCGTCGCGCGACCACCCGGGACGCGCGGGTCGACAGCGGAGGCTGTCCGCTACGGGTGGGACGGCCTCAATCATGATCTCGGGGACCACGGTGCCGCCCGTCGCGTACCGGGCCGTGTGTCCGCCATGCGCGCGCCGTCCCGCCGACTGGCTGAACGCGTTGGTGGACGCGTCCGAGATTGAGTGCCAGTCGGGCGTCGGGGGCGTTGTTGACGATGTCGCCGGCGCGGAACGGCCCGGTGCTCCCGGCGGTGGCGGTCATTGGTTCGGGATCGAAAGGAGCACCAGATCCCAGCCGGCGGCCGCCTTCATCGGCGTCGTCACGTCGGCCGGAGTGTCCACTGCCGGAGGTGGCCCGCGGGGCCGGTACGTACGGCCGCGAGGTCAGCGGCCACATGGCGCACCGCAAAACGGCGGCTATCACCCTGCCTTCCAGGTTGCGGGTCGTGATGGACAACGCGTCCTGGCCCGAGGGGGATCGGCTCACGTCCTCTCGCCACAGGCCGCCTCGGCTGGCCCCCAGGCGGTCAGCCGTTGCAAGTGAGAGAACATCCTATATATGATGTGTGAACCCGATCACCTGAGGAATGGGAGACCCCTTGATGCTGACCCGTGGAGCCATCCTCCGGCAGGCGCCAGGTGAGTTCGAGGTCGTGGATCTCGAACTGGACGATCCGCGGCCGGGCGAGGTGCAGGTCAAGCTGGCGGCATCGGGGATGTGCCACTCGGACGATCACATCGCCACGGGCGATCTGCCTGTCGGGACGTACCCGTTCGCGACTGGTCACGAAGGTGCCGGCATCGTCACGAAGGCGTTCGCCAACGACAGGGGCATCAAGGAGGGTGACCACGTCGTCTTCTCGGCGATGCCGTCGTGCGGACGCTGCCGCTACTGCGCGTCGGGCATGCAGACGCTCTGCGATCTCAGCGCCAACATGCTCGCCGGGGTGCGATGGACCGATGGCAGCTACCGGCTGCACACCGCGGACGGCGTTCCGGTCGGACAGATGTGTGGCATCTCGACGTTCACGGAGACCACGACCGCCCCCGTGGAGTCGATCATCAAGATCGACGACGACATCCCCCTGGACAAGGCCTGCCTCGCCGGCTGCGCAGTCGGCACCGGCTGGGGGTCGGCGGTCAACTCCGCGAGGGTCCAGCCAGGTGACACGGTGATCGTCATGGGCATCGGCGGCATCGGCGCGAGCGCCCTGCAGGGCGCTGCGCACGCCGGGGCGTCACAGATCATCGCTGTGGACCCCGTTGCCTTCAAGCGGGAGAAGGCGACCGCCTTCGGCGCAACTCATGCCGTCGCGTCGATGGAAGAGGCCACCGAGCTCGCCCGGCAGTTCACGCACGGACAGGGGGCGGACTCGGCCATCCTCACAGTCGGCGTCCTCAAGCCTGAGCACGTCGGACAAGGGGTCGCCGCTATTCGCAAGGCCGGCACGTGCGTTCTCACCGCAGTCGCTCCCTCGAGCGATGTCGGAGCGCAGATCCCGCTGTTCGACTTCGTGATGTCCGAGAAGCGACTCGTGGGGTCCCTGTTCGGCGAGACGAACCCCACCAGTGACATCCCGCGGCAGCTCCGCCTCTACAAGGAGGGCAAGCTCAAGCTCGACGAGATGGTCACCCACAGCTATGCGCTGGACGACGTCGCGCAGGGGTATCGGGACATGCACGCAGGCCGCAACATCCGCGGCGTCGTCCTCTTCGACTGAGGCGCCGACCGACACACGCGCCGCCTCGTTACCCGGCGCCCAGGAAGCAGAGCGGATACGGCGGAGCTGACGACTTCGAGGCAATGCTCGACCACACCCAAAACGAAGGCGGTGGTCTGGGATCTCTCAAACGAACGGCAGCTTCCCTGCACCTGAGATCGACCAGCCATCGGGCGACCGTCCGATCGGCGCACACAGAGAGAGGGATCGTCATGGGAAAGATGTCCGGCAAGGTCGTCCTGATCACGGGGGGAGCGCGGGGCCAGGGCCGTTCGCACGCCGTGCGGATGGCGGAGGAGGGTGCCGACATCATCGTGACCGATGTCTGCGAGCAGCTTCCGTTTGTGGACTACGACATGTCGACGCGGGAGGACCTCGCCGAGACCGTCGCCCTGGTCGAGAAGTCCGGCCGCACCTGCCTGAGCTACGAGGCTGACGCGCGAGACGTGAGCAGGATGCGCGAGGTGGTAAACGAGGCCGTGGCACAGCTCGGTCGGCTGGACACCGTGATCATCAACCACGGCATCTCGACCCGGCACGACGTCCACAGCGAGGACGCAGACGAGATTTGGGACCTCATCATCGACACCAACCTGTCGGCCGTGTTCAAGACCGTCAGGGCCACCGTTCCGCACATGTTGGAGAACGGTGGATCGATCATCGTGACCGCGTCCGCGGCCGGCCTCGTCCCCCTCTTCGGCAACACCGCGTACGCCGCCGCCAAGCACGGCGTGATCGGCCTGGTGAGGACGCTGGCCGCCGAGCTCGGGCCGAAATGGATCCGCGTCAACGCGGTGTGCCCGACCGCGGTCGCGACCCCGCTGTTCCTCAACGACGCCCACATCAAGGCGTTCTGCGGAACCGATCCCGACAAGACCATCGAAGACATGAAGTGGCCGGCCCAGACCCTGAACCTCCTGCCGGTGCCCTGGATCGAGGCCGATGCGGTCTCCGAGGCGATGCTCTACCTGGCCTCTGACGCCGCCAAGTACGTCACCGGTGTCGCCCTTCCCGTCGATGCCGGCATGACCGCCCAGCCCCCCGGCATCACGCCATTCATCGGCCAGCGACTCTGGGAGCTCTCACAGTGACCGCCGGTCGAGCCTGCGGGGTGTCCCGGGGCCCGGCCAAGCCGGATCTCGTCGAGGAGGTGCTCGAGCCCGACCTCCCGATCGTGGACGCGCACCACCACCTTTGGGACGAGAGCGTCCCGATGATGCGTGAGGAGTACCTCCTCGACGACCTGGCCGCAGACGTGTCCAGCGGGCACAACATCGAGGCCACGGTGTTCGTCGAGGCGGAAGCCCGCCACCGTTCGGACGGCCCGCCAGAACTCCGCTCCGTCGGCGAAACGGAGTTCGCCAACGCCGTCGGGGAGGAGGCGGCGCGGCGCGGGATGACGACACGCGTAGCCGCCGCGATCGTCGCCCATGCCGACGTGGGTCTCGGTCCCGCTGTCGAGGCCGTCCTGGACGCGCACCAGGCCGCGGCGCCGCACCGTCTCCGCGGCATCCGGGACATGACCGTCACGCTCGATCGCGCGAACGTCGCGGGCGATCCCCACCTCCTGCTGCAGCCGGAGTACCGGGAAGGACTTCGGCGCCTCGCGGCCCGAGGAATGACGTACGACGTGTACGTCTTCCAGGTGCAGCTCGCCGATGTGATCGCGACGGTCCGGGCGCTGCCTGAGGTCACGTTCGTGCTGAACCACCTCGGCGGGTTGGTCGGCATCCGTCCCTGGACCGGGCGCAGGGACGAGCTCTTTCCGCAGTGGAAGGAGGACATAGCGACCATTGCACGGGAGCCCAACGTCTACCTCAAGCTCGGTGGCATGAACATGTTCATTGCCGGCTTCAACTGGCACAAGGGTGAGCGTCGTCCGTCCTCGCGGCAGTTGGTCGACGCGACCGGGAAGTACTTCGACCATGCCATCCAGTCTTTCGGGCCCGACCGCTGCATGTTCGAGAGCAACTTCTCCCCAGACAAGCTCTCCGGTTCCTACCGCACATTGTGGAACTCGTTCAAGATCATCGCTGCCGATTACTCGGCGGAAGAGAAGGCGTCCATGTTCGCGGGCACTGCACGCAGCGTCTACCGACTGTAGGCCTTTCCCCTGACTCGAGTCCTTCGCCGGATCGTGGGGCGAAGGCCTCGATCAGGGGAGGACGGGTCCACGCACCGCCGTCCGCCCGAGCGTCGGAGTGTAGAAAGCCATCCACGAAGTTCCATTCTTGCGTCTGCTCGTGGCTGGCAGCTCTACGGGCGAAGTCACTGGACCAAAATCCGACCGAATCGCGGCCCTCAATGCTAGGGACCCTCCCGATCGGCGCACACAGAGAGAGGGATCGTCATGGGAAAGATGTCCGGCAAGGTCGTCCTGATCACGGGGGGAGCGCGGGGCCAGGGCCGTTCGCACGCCGTGCGGATGGCGGAGGAGGGTGCCGACATCATCGTGACCGATGTCTGCGAGCAGCTTCCGTTTGTGGACTACGACATGTCGACGCGGGAGGACCTCGCCGAGACCGTCGCCCTGGTCGAGAAGTCCGGCCGCACCTGCCTGAGCTACGAGGCTGACGCGCGAGACGTGAGCAGGATGCGCGAGGTGGTAAACGAGGCCGTGGCACAGCTCGGTCGGCTGGACACCGTGATCATCAACCACGGCATCTCGACCCGGCACGACGTCCACAGCGAGGACGCAGACGAGATTTGGGACCTCATCATCGACACCAACCTGTCGGCCGTGTTCAAGACCGTCAGGGCCACCGTTCCGCACATGTTGGAGAACGGTGGATCGATCATCGTGACCGCGTCCGCGGCCGGCCTCGTCCCCCTCTTCGGCAACACCGCGTACGCCGCCGCCAAGCACGGCGTGATCGGCCTGGTGAGGACGCTGGCCGCCGAGCTCGGGCCGAAATGGATCCGCGTCAACGCGGTGTGCCCGACCGCGGTCGCGACCCCGCTGTTCCTCAACGACGCCCACATCAAGGCGTTCTGCGGAACCGATCCCGACAAGACCATCGAAGACATGAAGTGGCCGGCCCAGACCCTGAACCTCCTGCCGGTGCCCTGGATCGAGGCCGATGCGGTCTCCGAGGCGATGCTCTACCTGGCCTCTGACGCCGCCAAGTACGTCACCGGTGTCGCCCTTCCCGTCGATGCCGGCATGACCGCCCAGCCCCCCGGCATCACGCCATTCATCGGCCAGCGACTCTGGGAGCTCTCACAGTGACCTCTGCACGAGACACAGAGGCGAGGCAGACGATCGTCGAAGCCTTCGCCGACTTCACCTGTGACACCGCCTTCTCGGACCTGCCGCCGCACGTGGCGGCGGAGGCCAAGCGGGTCCTGCTCGACTCGATCGGCTGCGGACTCGCCGGGCAGGACCAGCTCAAGGGCGTCGTGGGACGGAATCTGGCCGATCTCAGCGGGGGGGCCGGAGAGGGAGCGACGGTCATCGGCGGCGGTATTCCCAGCTCCGTGTTCGGGGCGGCCTTCGCCAACGCGGAGCTCATCAGCGCGCTCGATTTCGACCCTATCCTCGCTCCGGGTCATGTGGCACCCGTGGTCATCCCGGTTGCCCTCGCGTCCGGAGAGCTGGCCGGCGCAAGCGGCAACGAAGTCCTCACCGCGATCGCGGTCGGACATGAGATCTCGTGTCGGATCGCGCTCGCCATGGACGGTCTCCGTGACGTCGAGAACGGGGTGATCGTCCAGCACCCCGTCGTCGGGTACAGCTGCATCGTCTTCGGGGCCACGGCGACCAGTACGAAGCTGATGCACCTCTCGACCCCGTCCACCGCGAGTGCGATCGGGATCGCCGGCAGCATCGCGCCTGTTCACTCGCAGGGTGCCTGGAGCATGCACACGCCCATCACCACCATCAAGTACATGGTCGCCGGCGTGTTCACACAGACCGCCCTGACCGCCGCCTACATGGCTCGGTTCGGTCATCGGGGCGACCTCCAGATGCTGGACGACACTGAGTTCGGGTTCCCCCGCTTCATCGGCACGTCCCGCTGGGACCACCAGGCCATCACACGCGATCTCGGCGGCGAGTGGCTTTTCCCCAAGCTCCAGACGTACAAGCCCTACCCGCATTGCCGCGTTCTTCACGGCCTGATGGACACGGTCACCTCACTCACCGAGCAACACGATCTGAAGCCTGAGGAGATCGTCCAGATCCGAGCGTGGGGCGAGAGCTGGCACCGACAGCCCGTCTGGCTGAACACCAAGATCGAGCACGTCATCGATGCCCAGAACAGCATGTCCCATGGCCTGGCACTCGCGGCGCATCGGATCCCACCCAGCAAGGCTTGGCAGGATCCCGCAGTGGTGTTCGACCCCTCGGTCATCGAGCTCATGGGCAAAGTCGTCACCGACAGTCATCCCCAGTACAGCGGCTATCTCACGCAGTACCCCACCACGAGGCCGGTAAGAGTCGAGATCGACGCTCGTGGAACGACATTCGTGGAGGAGCGGACCTTCCCCAAGGGAACCCCTTCAGCCGACCCGTCGACCACCATGTCGACCGACGAACTCGTGGCGAAGTTCCGGACCAACGCGAAGGGCGTACTCGCGGATCACGAGGTTGATGCGGTGATCGAGGCCGTTCTCAACCTGGAGGACGTCGGCGACCTCCGGGACCTCACCCGGTTGCTGCGGCCTGGAGCGCCTCGCTAGGGCGCCTGGTCTGAGCGGTGGCGTTCGGCGCCGTTGCAACGATCTCGACGATTTGCGACCGACACCCAGGATGTGGGGTGGGCCCCGCAGCGGTCGTTCCTGACCTGTGCCTTACCGGCTTCGGGTCATTCGGGATCTGTCGGTTCCGGCCGCTGCGGGACTCGCGTGTAGTCACCGGTCGAGGTCCGGGTGACACCTGCCCGCCGCTGCTCATTGACCGGTCTGTCTCGGCTCGCGACCTCAATCGCTCCTCACGACCGCCGGTCGAGACAGTTGGGCCCCGGGGCTGCACCTGGTAGCAGGTGGGGTCCCCGCTGGGACAGCGAGCCGGATCGGTGTGCGGTGTGCGGGTTCGCGTAGGGGAATGCCGACTCGGGGACGGATTGCGCCAGTCATATGCCGTCGAGTCGCTGCTGTCCCCCTCGGTCACCCGGACGGTGCTGCGTCACTTGCCGACCGGCTGCAGGGCTCGGTGGACGACACGCCGCTGCAGGCGCTCGCCGAGCGAGCGAGGGTGGTTCTCGCCCTCGTGGTTCGGGGGCTGTCCAAATAGGAGGTCGCCCGGAAGCTGTTCGTCCCGCCGGCCACGGCACGCACTTACGTCTCCCGACTGCTGACCAAGCTGGAGGCTCGCAACCGCGCCTGACTGGTCGTGATCGCATGCGAGAGCGGCCTGGTCATCCCGGGGAGTAAGAACTCATTTCAGAACGCCGGAGAGCTGGCGGTAGCAGATCAGGGCGCAGGCCAGTTGCATCAGTCCGAGGTGGATGTCGGCGCGGTGCTCATAGCGGGTCCGGAGGCGCTTGAAGGCGTGCAGCCAGGCGAAGCCGCGCTCGACGACCCAGCGCTTCTTGCCCAGCCCGGAGCCGTGGGCAATGCCGCGGCGGGCGATCCGTGGAGTGATTCCTCGGGCGCGCAGGATCCGCCGGTACTTGTCGTGGTCGTAGCCGCGGTCGGCGAACAGCTCCCGCGGTCGGCGGCGGGGCCGTCCGCGCCGGCCGCGGATCGGCGGGACCGCGTCCAGCAGCGGAATGAGCTGGGTGATGTCGTTGCGGTTGCCGCCGGTGAGGGTGACCGCGAGCGGGATGCCGGCGGCGTCGCAGATCAGGTGGTGCTTGGAGCCGGGGCGACCGCGGTCGACCGGCGAGGGGCCGACGTGATCCCCCCTTTGAGCGCTCGCAGGTGGGAGCCGTCGACCGCGCAGACCTCCAGGTCCAACGCGCCGGCGGCGCGCAGCTCGGCCAGCAGGAGCTCGTGCAGCGCCGGCCACACGCTGGCCTCGGTCCAGTCGCGGAGCCGGCGCCAGCAGGTCACTCCCGAGCAGCCGACCAGGCTGGTGGGCAGCTGGTTCCAGGTGATCCCGGTCTTGAGCACGAACACGATCCCGGCCAACGCGGCCCGGTCATCGATCGGCCGACGGCCCGGATAGCGGTGTCGGCGAGGCTTCGGCGGTGGAAGCAGGGGCACGACTCGCTCCCACAGCCCGTCAGGGACAAGCTCCTCGATCACCCACCACAGCCTCGGCACGCCTACCCGACCGACGAAGCAGGCACGCCGAACTCATAGTGAAACGATCTCTAAGTCGGCGCCGCTCTCCCGGTGGGCCAGAGCGTGGTGGTGACGAACATGGCTCGTGTACTCGGTGGCAACGGACCGTCCAGCCCGGCAGCTGGACGGTGCGCTCGTCGGCCAGCTCCCCGGCGTGAGGGAAGGAACGCAGTCAGGGGCGAGGCGACGGGATGAACTGCCGACCAAACAAATCACCATCAGGCCGACGGCAATCAACGGCGTCGGTTGATGGTGAGCCTCATTGACCTGCGCACTCATCGCTGACCAACCGCTACCCCACGCCGCCAAGATCAACTCGCAGGATTATCGGCGGCCCTCACCCTGAGCGATGCCGGGAGCGCAGCCCAAAAGATCTACTGGAGAAGGACCGGAGGAAGTCGGCTGGCTGTAGGAGAGCCTTAAGCGGACCCGGGCCCCGCTGGAAGGGGTGACCTTCGAAAGGTGGGGGATGACGCCGTGGGCCGACCGAGGCGGCGCGGGTAGCCACGGCTGCAACCTCCCGACACGCCCGAGCGTGGGGGAGATGTACAGCAAACCGGTACAGCAACGCGCGCCGATCGGCTGCGGATGGGGACGCACGGCGACGGATGCAAGGAGCCGTTGACGTGCATTTCGAGCACTCTTACGAACCTCGGCGGATGCCCCGAATGTGACTGGGGGAAAAGGGCCGCACCTATCGAAGATCGTCGACATTGGTCGCAGTTGTGGTTGCGCTTGACGGCACCCGTCGTGGTTCTTGCGCATTGGCGGCGCCGACGTCGCCGAAGACCTCGAGTGCCGCATTCCCATCATCCCCGGCTGTTCTTGCCGTCGCTACGTCGACCGATTGAGGATCTCTTCTTCCCAGGGGCTCGCCGAGGTGCTCCACACCAGGGAGGCGGCGTGCTCGCGGCCGTCCGGGAGCGTTACCCGCAGAAGCCCCTGATGCATGTCCTCAGCTGGGCCGTGACCCGCTCGGCCGGTGCAACGAACGTCCCGGCCGGCGGCCACGGTGACGTAGGCGGTGCAGCGCTGGGTGGTCATGGGGCGGCGTTCACGGGCCGTGTCTCGACCGTGGCCACCCACTCGAACCAGCGGCGGCCATGGGCGCCGCTGTGCTCGGTGGGCTCGGCCACCGCGAGGGTTGACCAGTCCGGCAGTTGGCCGGCCGCTGCCGCCTGCTCCCGCAGCTGACCCCGCAGCCCTGCGGTCGCCCGCTCCTCGTTGGCGTACGGGTACGCCGCTTGGGCCGTCAGGGTCACCTATCCACGATGGCTCATCTCCGGGCATACGGAACGTCTCGGTAACGCCACGTCACACGACCGTGTGGCGCCTCGTGGCGCATGGGTCGGCATGGGTACATCACCGGTATGGCCGTCCCGATCCGCCTGCTGGAGGAACGCAGCTACGACCCGCCCCGGTCGGTCCTGGTCGAGCACGACGGACGCTGGTGGGCGGGCATTCAGCGGGCGTGGCGGTTGTGCGACGACGGACGCGGCTGGCGTGCCGATGTCGAGTATGTCGCCGAGTACGAGTGGGGCCGGGGGAAGCACCTGCCGACGGTGCCGCCGGAACGGCTGCGGCTGAGGTGAGCTCCCGGCCGCCCTCGGTTGCGGAGCTAGTCTTGTAGCCGCCACGGCTTCCCCCCGGGCTTGTTGGACCGGAGGGAGGACTCGTGGCCGCGGAGAACAGGTTGAGCGTCGATCAGCTCGCCGCACTGGCGCCGGGCGACTCGGTCACCATCGAGTCCGCCGCGGATCACGGTCGGGCCCGGCACGCCACTGGCACCGTCGTCCGCGCCGCGGGACCCGACATTCTCGTGAAGGTGACGACCAGGTACGGCGCCTATCAGGAGCGCTACCGGCGGCGGGACGGGGTTCGCGTCGGCGGGCTTACGCGCGCCGAACTCGTCTCCCCTGAGAGCGCGGGGCCGGCCGTCGCTGAGGCTCGGCGCCGCTTCCAACCCGTCGACACGGCCTACCGCGAGTGGGCCCGGAACCGTGCCGACGTGAACAAGCTCCGCCAGCTCGGTGAAGTGATCAGTAAGTACCTGCGGAGCGACGCGGACGCGTCTGCACAGGCTGTGGATTCCCCTGTGACGTAAACGGTGCGTCGCCCGGTCAGCGGGGTTCCGGTGCCTGGGGGATCCGCCCGGATTCGATGAATGCGTCGAGAACCGATCGCTGCACGCGGACGTGCCTGCCGAGTTTGATGTAGTCGATGCGGCGCTCTGCGATGAGGCGGCGGATGAACCGCTCGCCGGTCCGCAGGTAGTCACCGGCCTGGCCGGGGGTCAGCAACTCGTCGGTCTCGGCGGAGTGGAGGCCCACGGGTTCTCTGGCCACGACTTGGGAGTCCATGGAGGCACGCTCCTCCACCGGTCTGGAGTCTTCCTCCTGTCCGCGTTCAGGCACCCGGTACTCGACAAGGCATCGCGGTGCACGAGCCCGCGTGGTTGACGAGGCTCAAAGTGGCGTCGTACTGGAGGACTACTGCAGGGGAACTGTCGCCGGGCGGCGTACGGCCCGACTCATTCAGCGTCGCCCCTCGTCCCGGTCGTGGCCGGGGACGGAGGGTCGCAGCGCCTCGAGCGCCACCGCGGCGCCGGTAGAGGCCACCTGGCGACCGAGGTAGACATCCTGAGTGAGGCTCGGGTTGGCGTGACCGAGCTGGTCGGCGATTGCACGGGCGGACAGGCCGGCGTGGTCGAGCACCGTCGCTGTCGTCTTCCGGAGGACATGGCTGGTGATGTGGCCGAAGCCGACGTTGTGGAAGGCGGCACGCAGGTCGGACTGCGTGTTCGAAGGGTCTCGCCAGCCGCCAAGCGGAGCAGGAAACACCGGCTCCTCGTGTCTCGCTCCACCTTTCGAGCGGCCGACACAGGAGGCCCTGCTCCGCAGCCTCTCCATGCACCACGGCGGAAGAAGCAGCGTGCGGGAGCCCGAGGCGGTCTTGGTGCCCTTGCGTACCAGACCCTGACCCGCCACTCGGACGATGGTCGAGGTGATCTCAACGGTCCCGGCGTCGAGGTCCAACGCGTCCCACGTCACGGCCGCGGCTTCGCCGATGCGGCACCCTGTGGCGAGCATGAATGCCACGAGGTCGGGCACGTCGGCCTTCCCAGCCGCGACGTCGGCGTCGAGTCCGGTGAGGAGCTGACGTGCCTCGTCTGCGGTCAGGGCCATGGGCGCCTTCTTGACCGAGGCTTGGATGCCGCCGGTGTCACGGACGGGGTTGCGTTCGAGCGCGTCATGACGGGCTGCCAAACCGCAGACGCCACTCAGGACGCTCTTGGTCATCTTCGCCATCGCAGGGCCGTGCTTGTCGGCGATGAGGCGCAGGTGCCGCTCGAGCGTGCCCACCGTGAGCTCGCGCACCCGGAGGTTGCCCAGGCCGGGGAGGACCTGCTGATCCAGCCGGTTGCGGTAGGCCTGCATCGTCGTCGGGCTGAGATTCTTCAGGCCGGCGAACCAAGCCTCGGCCAGCACGTTCACTCGCGTGTTGGGGCTGATCTCGCCGCCGACGTCGAACCGGGCACGATCTCGAAGGGCGAGCCGCAGCGCCGCCTGAGCCGCAGCCTTGCTCGTGGCGTGGCGTTCGACCTGGCGGCACCTGCCGTCGTAGTCGCGGTACCAGGCGACGGCGCGATGCCCGGACGGCGTGGCGTGAACCCGGATCTTGCCTGCGGTCCCGAGCGCCAGACCGGGTCTGCCCATGATCTACCCCTGAAAAATGGCGGCTATCGGCGGTGCGTCACGGTACGGGTCGCCACGTGAGGTCGCTAGAACCTTGCACGTCAGGGGCAGAATCGGTGCGTGGCGGACAACCACGGTAAGAAGATCCGGGTAATCGCCCGATTAATGGTTCCGCTTGCCGAGCCGCATGGATGTCGATTGCACGACCAACGGGCAAATGCCCCAGTTCTGTGGGTGCGCAGCATGGTCCTGATGGACTGTTGTAGCCACAAGCGCCTTGAGATCTCGAGCCGAGTGGGCAAGCCCGCTGCGGGACACTGCAGTCGTGGCGAAACGGGTAGGTATCAACCTCGACGTTCTGCACAGCCGGGCCCAGATCGCGATGCTCACCGGCGTTGCTCGGGGTGACAGCGTCCATGAGCTCATCGACGCGGTGGCTCCACACCACGTGCCCGGCCGCTTCGCGCCGGACGTGGCCCTGCTGGAGCTCGCCGCCGCGGCGCTCGACCTGGCCTGCCCGCCGGGTGCCGAGCCGCTGGAGTACGAGGGGCTACGCGAGGGCTACCTGCCCGAGGTCACCTTTCGCGGCCGCGTCGAGCACCGCAACAGCCAGTACGCCCTGTACGCGGCCGCCTGCATGCGCGGCGGCCTGCAGCCCGACCTGCTGAGCGATGCCGGCTGGTGGCAGACCCCGCTGTGGCAGTACGCCGTCTACGCCGTCGTCATCTACAGCCGGGCGGCCGCGGAGCGCCTGGGGCTCACGTCGCAGGACATCGCTCAGCGGATCGCTGCTCGGCGGCATCTCCAGCTTCGCGCTGCCGACTGACCCCCGTACCGGCCCGCCGAGTCGGCGCGTGTCGCGAGCGCGACGATCACCGGTCGCATGAGGGGGGCGTGACCGATGCGCGACCTGCTTCGCGGAGACCAGAGGTCCACAGGGCTGAGAAGGGGCAGCCTCGCGGGCGGTCCTCCATTACTTCTCCAGTACTCCGCCGGGAACGGTACGGGCGCCCTGGCGTGCCGTTGCGGGTCGAGCGGCTGGCCGGGCTCACCGGCATGGTCAGCTCGAAGGTCCCGGTAAGGACATGGGCCGTGTCCCCAGAACTGCCCCTCACAGCCGAGTTGTCTTGGCGCGCGACCCGCTGCGCCGATCCCCGGCTGATCTGGGAGTCACCTGCGCGGCTCATAGTCGATCTCCCAGGCCGAGACGCCGGTGCGCGTCGTGGGCGCGCTCGACGGCAGTCGATGCGGCGTAGCGGGACAGCATGTCGTCCGACCGCCAGCCGGCCAGCATCATCAGGTCCCGCTCCTGCCCGCCGCCGGCCAGCCAGCGGTGGGCGAAGGTGTGCCGGAAGCGGTGCGGGTGGACGTCGGCGACGCCGGCTTGCCCGGCGCGGATGTGCAGCACGTCGCGGGCTCCGTCGGGGGTCATCGGGCCGCGCTGCCCCAGGAGCAGCAGCGGGGACCGGGCGTGCGGATGCAGGGCGCGCACCCGCAGGTAGCGGTCGACGGCCTGGGCGGTCTTGGCGCCGAACGGCACGACCCGGGGGCGGGAGCCCTTGCCGGTGACGTAGGCCAGCTCCCGGTCCAGGTCGACGTCGGTCAGCGCGAGCCCGCACAGCTCGGACACCCGCACGCCGGTGTCTAGCAGCAGCCGCAGCACCACCTCGTCGCGGCGGCCGAGGAAGACAGCGCGGTCGAAGACGCCCGGCCGACCGCGGCCGACTGCGCAGGCCTTGAGCAGGGCGGCGATCTCGTCGTCGGTGAGGATCGGCACCGGCTTATCGGGCGGGCTGGGGATCTCGATGCCGTCGGTGGGGGCCTTCTCCAGTTCTCCTTCAGTGACCAGCCAGCGGCAGAACCGGCGCATCCCGCGCAGCCGCGTGCCGACTGTGGAGGGCTCGCACGTCTCGGCCAGCTCGGCCAGCCAGGCGCTGATCGCGTGCCGGGTCAGCTCGTCGAGTACCGGCTCGCGCCCGCGGTCGGTCAGCCAGCGGCTGAAGTACTGCACGCTTTGGCTGTACAGCTCGATCGTCCGGGGTGCCTTGGCGGCGGCCCGCAGGTGCCGCCGGAAGGACGCCAGCAGGTCCTCCAGCCGGATCGCCACGGCGGCAGGTTATCGGGCGAGTGAGCGCTGTGCTAGCCCGTCGAGGACCGAGAACTCACTCGTTTTCGCTGCTCACGCGCTTGGCGCGGCTCGGCTGCACCCGCATCGGCTCGCCCGGCATCTTCGGGTAGTCCGGGGGATAGGGCAGGTCGCCCAGGCCGGCGTCCTTCTCCTGCCGCTCGGCGAGCTCCAGCAGCGGCTCGATCCCGAACGCGTGGTCGGCCAGCGTGGCGTGCTTGTCCCCGACCTCCTTGAAGCGGGCCGGCATGGTCAGGACGTCGAAGTCGAACGGCGTGACGTCGGGCAGCTCGTCCCAGTCCAGGGGAGCGGAGACCGGCGCGTGCGACTTGGGCCGGATCGAGTACGCCGAGGCGATCGTGCGGTCCCGGGCCATCTGGTTGTAGTCGATGAAGATCTTCTCGCCGCGCTCCTCCTTCCACCACGACATCGTCACGCGGTCGGGGAGGCGCCGCTCCAGCTCCCGGCCGAATGCGATGACCGCCCGGCGCACCTCGGGGAAGGTCCAGCGGGGCTGGATCGGCACGTAGATGTGCACCCCGCGGCCGCCGGAGGTCTTCGGCCAGCCCTGCATGCCGAACTCCGCCAGCAGCTCGCGCACGTGCGGGGCGACCCACACCGCGTCGGAGAAGTCGGTGCCCGGCTGCGGGTCGAGGTCGATGCGGATCTGGTCGGGGGACTCGACGTCGGTCTTGGACACCGGCCACGGGTGGAAGGTCAGCGTGCCGAGGTTGGCGCACCAGGCGACGACGGCGACCGAGTCGGGCGCGATCTCGTCCGCCGTCCGGCCACTGGGGAAGGTGATGTGCGCGGTCGGCACCCAGTCGGGGGCGTTCTTGGGCACCCGCTTCTGGTAGAAGGCGTCGCCGGTGTTGTCCACGCGGGTCGAGATGCGGGCTCCCTCGAACACACCCCCGGGCCACCGCTCGAGCGTCGTCGGCCGGTTCCGCAGCGCGTTCAGGATGCCGTCGCCCACGCTGATGAAGTACTCGACGACGTCGATCTTCCGGATCCCGCGCTCGCCGAAGTACGGCTTCTCCGGACTGGAGACCCGCACCTCCCGCCCGTCCACCTGCAGCACGACGGCGTCCTTCGCCGACGCCATCACCGACCCGACCCGTGGCTCGTCACCCGGGCACCCTAGGACGAACCCCCGTCAGAGCGGGCAGGTCGTCCCCTCCGCGGGCACCGTCAGGTCGATCAGGTACGCGTTGACCGCCCCGCTGACGCAGTCGGTCTTCGGGTAGGCGGTGTGCCCCTGGCCCTGCCAGGTGAGCAGCACGGCGGACTCGAGGTCCTCGGCCAGGTCCACCGCCCCGGGCAACGGCGTGACCGGGTCACCGGAGTTGCCGACGACGAGGATCGGCGCCGCCCCCTGGGCGTCCCGCTCGGGCAGCGGCGTCCGCTCGGCCTCCCACACCGTGCAGGTGTAGAGGCTGGCCGCGGCGCCGGCGCCGAACAGCGGATACCGCTGACCCCAGTCGGCGGCCAGTGCCCGGATGTCCTCCTCCGCCAGCTCCTGGCCGGGGTCGCGGTCGGCGCAGGTGATCGCGATGTTGGCGTCGATCAGGTTCGAGAAGGTGCCGTCCTGCAGCCGGCCGTAGTAGGTGTCGGCCAGCGAGAACAGCGCCTGCGAGTCGCCCTGCGCCGCGGCGGCCAGGCCCTGCGCCAGCTGCGGCCAGGCGGTGGTGCTGTAGAGCGCGGCCTGGATGGCGGTCATGATCACGCCGGGAGTGGCCTGCCGTGTCTCACCCGCGCGGGCGCTGGGGATCGGGGCCGCGCCGGCCTGGGCCAGCAGGTCGTTGACGAACCCCCGCGGATCGCCACCCAGGGGGCAGCCGGCGACCAGCTGCGTGCAGTTGGCCGCGAAGGCGTCGAAGCCGGCCTCGAACCCGGCCGCGCCGGCCTCGGCGTCGGCCCGCTGGTCGGCGTCCGGGTCGACCGCGGCGTCGAGCACGAGCGCCCGCACCCGGTCGGGGAACAGCTCGGCGTAGGTCGACCCCAGCGTGGTGCCGTAGGAGTAGCCGAGGAAGGTCAGCTGCTCGTCGCCGAGTCCCTGGCGCAGCAGGTCCATGTCCCGGGCGGTGGCGGTGGTGCTGAACGTGCCCAGCGCGTCCCCGTACTCCTCGGCGCACCCGTCGGCGGCCTCCTGGGTCAGCGTGAAGACCGCGTCGAGCTGCTCCTCCGAGACCGGGCGCGGCTCGGCGGCGATCATGCGGTCCTTGAGCTCGTCGGGGATGCACTCGACCGGCGTCGACAGCGCCACGCCCCGCGGGTCGAAGCCGACGAGGTCGAAGCGGCGCAGCACGTCCTCGGGGAGGGTCAGCGCCCGCCCGATCGCGGCGTCCGCGCCGGAGGCGCCAGGGCCGCCGGGGTTGAGCAGGAGCGAGCCGATCCGGTCGGTCTGGCCGGCCAGCCGCGCGCGGACCAGGAAGATCGGCATCGTCGCGCCGTCGGGCTCGTCGTAGCTGATCGGGACCTCGGTCCGGCCGCACTCGAAGGTGAGCGGCCGCTCGCTGCCCGGCCGGCCGGCGACCAGCGGCTGGATCTGGTCGTTGCAGTCGGTCCAGGTGATGTCCGCCGCCTCCGGCTCGGCCGGTGGTGAGGACTCCGTCGCCGGGGACGACTCCGGCGCGGTCGAGTCGGAGAACGAGGTGCAGCCGGAGACCGCCACGAGCAGCGCGGAGGCTGCGGCGACGAGGCCGGGGGACAGGCGCATGATCACGAGCGTATGAGGCGGGGCGCCGCCCCGCACCGAGTAGTCCGCCGGGTCACAGCTCCCGGCGGCGGGCCGTCACTGGTCGACGGTGACGTCGGCGAAGGGCACGTACGGCTCCGCCCACGGGAAGACGACGAAGAGCAACAGCGCGCTCACCGCAACCACGAGCACGAGGGAGAGCAACGTCCTGGCGGCGGTGCCGCCCGGCAGGTGCCGCCAGATCCAGGTGTACACGGTCGGTCGTCCTCACTCTCCGCGCAGTGCCGGCGGACCGGCGGGGGCCTCGGCGCGGGCGATCGGCGCACCGTCGAGGACGGCGTGCACGATCAGCCGCTGCCGCGCGGAGTACTCGGGGTGGCAGGTGGTCAGCGTCAGGTACGCGCCGGTCGTCGGGCCGTCGTCCACGCCGCCGGGGGTGGGGGCGATCACCGAGACGTCGCTCGGCGACACGATGTGCTGGCCCGGCACGGGGCCGCCGGCCGGGTCCCCGGTCACGGGGTCGCCGAGGACGCGGTAGACGAACCAGCTGTCGGCGGTCTCCACGACGATCGGGTCACCGGGGCGCATCTCGTCGAGCTCCAGGAACGGCGACCCGCGGCCCACCCGGTGGCCGGCGACGGCGAAGTTGCCCTGCTCGCCGGGCATCGCGGTGCCGGTGTAGTGGCCGGGACCCTGCTCCAGGTCCTCGGCGGCGGTGCCCTCGACGACGGCGCGGGCGTAGTCCTCGCCCAGCCGCGGGATGTGCAGGAACGCGAACGCCTCGCCGGAGGTCAGCTCGGTCGGCACGGCCCGGTCGGCGGGCGTCGCCCGGCTCCACTCCTCGCGCAGGTCGGTGGTGAGCTCCTCCTGGGCGGCGGCGCTCTGGAGGTCGGTCACCCACAGCTCGTAGACGACGAAGAGCAGCAGCACGAAGCCGACGGTGAGGAACGCCTGGCCCACACCGCGGGCCGTCGTCCGCACCAGGTCTCCCGCGCGATTCGACACGGGTGGTGACTCTAGGTCGCGAAACGGCTCCGCCGGGTCCGCGACAGGCCGGTCACCCCGCGAAGACCTCGGCCAGGTCGTACCTCACCGGCACCTCCAGCTGGTCGTAGGTGCAGCTGCGCGGCTCCCGGTCGGTGCGCCAGCGGAGGAAGTGGCCGGTGTGCCGCAACCGGCGCCCCTCGAGCTGGTCGTACTTGATCTCGATCACCAGCTCCGGGCGCAGCGGCACCCAGGAGAGGTCCTTGCCGGCGTTCCAGCGGCTCTGCGCCCCCGGCATGCGGTGCTCGCCGTCGCCGTTGGTCTCGGCGTTCGCCCAGTCCTGCCAGGGGTGCCCCGCGAGCGCGTCGGCCCGGTAGGGCGCCAGCTCCTCCACCAGCTCGGCCCGCCGGGCCATCGGGAAGGACGCCGCGACGCCGATGTGCTGGAGATCCCCGGCGTCGTTGTAGAGGCCGAGCAGGAGCGATCCCACCACCGGGCCGCTCTTGTGCCAGCGGAAGCCGGCGACCACGCAGTCGGCGGTGCGCACGTGCTTGACCTTGGTCATCAGCCGCTGGTCGGGGCCGTAGGGCAGGTCCGCGGGCTTGGCGACGACGCCGTCGAGCCCGGCGCCCTCGAACTCCTGGAACCAGCGCTGCGCGATGCCGGCGTCCTGCGTGATGGCGGTGACGTGGACCGACTCGGTGCCCGCGCCGATGACCTCGCGCAGCCGGGCCTGCCGCTCGCCGAACGGGGTCTCCATCAGCGAATCGTCGCCGATCGCCAGCAGGTCGAAGGCCACGAAGGACGCCGGGGTCTGCTCGGCCAGCAGCGTGACCCGCGACTCGGCCGGGTGGATCCGCTGCAGCAGCGCCTCGAAGTGCAGCCGGTCGCCCTGCGGGACGACGATCTCGCCGTCGACCACGCAGCGCTCGGGCAGTGCGGCCTTCACCGCCTCGACCACCTCCGGGAAGTACCGGGTGAGCGGGCGCTCGTTGCGGCTGCCGAGCTCCACCTCGTCGCCGTCGCGGAAGACGATGCAGCGGAAGCCGTCCCACTTGGGCTCGTAGAACAGTCCCTCGGCGGTGGGCAGCTTGGTCGACGCCTTGGCCAGCATCGGCTTGACCGGCGGCAGCACGGGCAGGTCCATGCCGGTCAGTGAATCAGTTGGCGCCTGCGTGGAGGCCACGCCGGTCCATGATCGCCGACCTCACGGCGCCGGCGCCGACTGCGCGTCGAGCGGGTGGGACGGCGGCCGCACCGCGAGGACGGCCCCGCAGGAGAGGACCCCCGCCGCATCCTCCCGGTGGCCCGGGGTCCTGCTCCCTGTCCCTCCGGGAAGAACCGCCCCGACGCTCTCGGCCATGACAGCCATCTGGCGCTCCCTCGCCCGCGTCCCGGACCCCGCCGTCGCCCTCCTGCTCGTCGTCGGCGGGGCGCTGATCCCCGTGCACGACGAGCTGGTCGTGCACATGCACGCACCCGGCCAGGAGGAGTGGCCCCAGTGGGTCGCCAGGCTGACGGTCATGTGGTATTGGACCTTCCTTCCCCTGGTCGGGCTGATCCTGTGGGCCCGCCGCCGGGAGACCCACGGCCGGATCGGCCGGGTGGGCGCCTGGCTGAACCTGGTCGGTGGACCGCTGACCTACGCGGTCGTCACGGCCGGCGCGCTGGTCCAGGGGGTGCTCGGCCGCGGCGATCTGCCGAGGGGCTTCATGGCCGTCGAGTGGCTGGCCTACTTGCTGATGCCCGGACTGGTCCTCGCGGGGATCGCCATGCTGCGCGACCCGGCGTTGCCGCGGTGGCAGGGACTCCTGGTCATCGCGCTGCCCGTGGCGGCCTGGCTGCCGTTCGGCGCCCTGGTGGTCGGCGCCGTTCTCGGCACCCTGCTCGTCGTCCGGAACCGCTGGCGCCCCTCGTCGGTGGACAGCCCGGTGGCCGCGACCGCACCCTGACCCCGTGCGGACGCTCGCCGCGGCAGCCGCGGCAGCCGCGGCCGCGACGGTCCTGGGCCTCGCCCTGCTCGTCGCGGCCGACGGGCTGCGCGCCTCGCTCGGCTGGGGTCTGGTCACGCCGGTGGTCGTGGCGCTGGTTCTCGTGGGCGTCGGGACACCGCTGGCCCGGCGTCCGCAGGGACGGCCGGTCGGGCTGCTGCTCCTCGGGGCCGGGACGGTGATGGCCGCGACGATCGGGGGCGGCGGGTACGCGGTCGCCGGCCTGCGCTGGGGGTGGCCGGCGGCGGACGTGGTCGGCCGCGCGTCGGACGAGTGGCTGTGGGCGTTCGCCGTCGTGCCCCTGACCACCGTGCTGCTCGCCGTCTTCCCCGACGGACGGGCACCGACCCCGCGGTGGCGGCCCGTCGTCTGGCTCGGCTGGACGGCGACGGTCGTCGTCGGTGCGGGCTCGGCCCTCCGGTCCGACCTGCTGGCGGTGACCGTGGGAGGCCCGCTGTGGATCCTCGCCGGGGCAGCCGCGGTGGCCGGCCTGGTCCAGCGGTGGCGCAGGTCGGACGGCCTGGCCCGCCAGCAGATCAAGTACCTCCTGCTGGCGGCGCTGCTCGTCGTGCTGCTGTACGCCGTCGCCGACCTGCTGCCTTACCACGCCAGGCAGGCCGCGTTCCTGATGGTGCCCCTCTCGCTGGTCGGCGCCGTGGGCCTGGCCGTGGTGCGCTACCGGCTCTACGACGTCGACCTCGCCATCCGGCGGACGACGGTCTTCGCCGGGGTGACCGGCCTGGTCTTCCTCACCTACCTGGCGGTCGCCGCGGCCACCGGCACGACCCCGTCGGAACGGGCGGCACTGGTCGCCGCGGTCGTCGTCGCGGCGCTGGCCGAACCGGCGCGCCGCCGGCTGCAGCGCGCAACGACCCGGCTGCTCTTCGGTCGCCGGGACGAACCGCTCGAGGCGCTGGCGGTGCTCCGGGACCGGCTGGGGGACGCCGACGGCGACGCCGAGCTGGCCGCCGTCGTGACCGACGTGGTGCCCCGGCTGGTGCGGACGCGGGCGGTCGGGCTGGCGCTGCTCACCGACGGGGAGCCACGGGAGATCGGCCGGGTCGGCCCCCGCGGCCCGGACGACGTCTCCTTCCCGCTGGTCCACCGGTCGGAGCTGCTGGGCACGCTGACCGTCGGGCTGCGCGACCCCGGTGTGCCGTTCGGCCGGGCGGATGCGGCGCTGCTCACCGAACTGGCCCACCAGGTGGCCGCGGCGGTGCACGCCGCCCGGCTGCGGCGGGACCTGCGGGCCGCCGCGGAACGGGCGTCCCGGGCCGCCGGCGCGGAGCGGGACCGGCTGCGGCGCGAGCTGCACGACCGGCTCATGCCCCTCCTCGTCGGGACGGGGCTGACCGTCGACGCCATGCGCCGGAGCGCTGCCGGCGACGGTCCGGCGGCCGACGGCCTCGGTGAGGTCGCCGGACAGCTGCGCAGCGCGTCGGCCGAGGTGCGGCAGATCGTCGACCGGCTGCAACCGGCCCGGCTGCTGGAGCTCGGCCTGCAGGAGGCGGTGCGCGACCACCTCGACCGGCTGACCCAGCTCAAGGGGACGCCGTCCATCCGGCTCACCGGGGACGTCGCCGACCGCCTGCCCGACGACGTCCAGGAGGCCGCCTACGTGCTCGTCCTGGAGGCGGTGACCAACGTCGTGCGCCATGCCGGTGCCCGGCACGCGACCGTGCGCATGGCGCGCGACGGCGCGGTTCTCGACATCGAGGTGACCGACGACGGCGCGGGGCTGGCCGAGCCCTACGTGGCCGGCGTGGGGATCGGCTCGATGCGGCGGCGTGCCCTCGAGCTCGGCGGGTCGTTCACCCTCGGCTCCCGACCCGGCGGCGGCTCGCGGCTGCACGCCACGTTCCCCCTGGAGGATGCCCCGTGCGCGACGCCGCCCAGCCGATCCGGGTCGTCGTGGCCGACGACCACTCGGTCTTCCGCCTTGGGATGCGCCGACTCCTCGACACGGTCGACGGCGTCGAGGTGGTGGGCGAGGCTGCCGACACCGAGGCAGCCGTCGCCGCAGTCGTGGAGCTGACGCCGGACGTCGTCGTCATGGACCTCGACATGCCCGGTGGCGGCGGTGTCCGCGCGACGGAACGGATCGTGCGGGAGTGCCCGGTCGCGCGGGTCCTCGTGCTGACCATGCACGCCGACTCGCGGCGGGTGGGTGAGGCCCTGCGGGCGGGTGCCCGCGGGTACGTCGTCAAGGACGCCCCGCCCGACGACATCCTCCGGGCGATCGAGGCGGTGCACGCCGACCAGGCGATCCTCGACCCGGCCGTCGCCGGGGCGCTGCTCTCGGGCGGCCCTGCCCAGCGCTCCCCGTTCCCCCAGCTGACCGAGCGGGAGCACGACGTGCTCGAGCGGATCGCGGCCGGCGTCTCGAACGACGCCATCGCCGAGCGGTTGGGGATCAGCGTGAAGACCGTGCAGAACCACGTGTCCAACGTGCTGCTGAAGCTGGGGGTGAGCACGCGCGCGGGGGCCGTCGCCCGGGCGCGGGACGCCGGGGTCGGCTCCTGACCGGGTGCAGGGCGAGACGGCTTCCTTCGACGTGGACTTCACGCTCGAGCAGGTCTGACCCTCGCACACCCGCCCAGGGCGGTCCGGGATCTCCCGGGCCGCCCTCGCGGCGTTCCTCGCCTCCAAGCCGGACGCCGGATACCGACGTCCGCGAGTAGACCAAGTGATGTGACTACGTCCGCCGGGGTGCACGAGGCGAAGACGCACCTGTCCCGGCTGCTCGAGAAGGTCGCCGCCGGGGAAGAGGTGGAGATCACCAACCGGGGCCGGGTGGTGGCCCGGCTCGTCGGGCCGGCTCGCCGGACACCGAACTTCGGCTTCGACCGCGGCCGGGTCTGGATCGCCGAGGACTTCGACGACCCGCTGCCGGAGGACTTGCAGCGCGCCTTCGAGGGCGAGGAGTGAGGCTCCTCCTCGACACCCATGTGCTCGTGTGGGCCGCGACCACACCGGAACGACTCGGCGCAGCGGAGGAGCTCCTGGCGGACGCCGACCAGCGGATCGTGTCGGCGGTCAGCGTCTGGGAGCTGGCCATCAAGCAGCACCCGCGCAAGCTGTCTCTCGGCACCGACGTCCGGACCTGGTTGCGTCGGGTGACCCGCGAGCTGGTGCTCGACCACCTGCCGGTGACCGCGGACCACGCCGCCGCCGTCGAGGACCTCCCGGTCGTGCACCGCGACCCGTTCGACCGGCTCCTCGTCGCTCAGGCCTCGGTGGAAGGGGTCGTCCTGCTGACCGCGGACGCCCGCCTGACCGGCTACGGCGACGTCGTCCGGCTGATCGGCGCTCAGCCGATCGCGTAGCGGGTGAAGAGGACGCCGTCCTCCTCGAGCAGCTGCACCAGCCGGGGCCGGACCACGGCGGGCAGCGCCGAGGGCAGCAGCCGGCTCTGCCCGCCGACCAGCGCCGGCGCGACGGTGAGGTCCAGCTCGTCGACCACCCCGGCCGCCAGCGCGGAGGCCAGCAGCGCCGGGCCGCCCTCGCACAGCACCTGCTCGTGCCCGAGGTCGGCCAGCCGGTCCAGCGCCAGCGGCAGGTCGACGTCGTCCTCCCCGCACACGAGCACGGTCACGCCGGCCGCGGCGAGCGCCGCCCGCCGCCCGGGATCGGCCGTCGCGCACGTGACCAGCAGCGTGGGGGCCGCCGCGAGCCGGTCCCCGGGAGCCAGCGACGCCCGCCGCGAGACCACCGCGATCGGCAGCTCGGCCGGCCGGCCGAGCGCGGCGCGCAGCCGGCCCACGGTCGAGTCCGCCGCCACCGGCCGGTACCCCTCGCCGGCCGCCGTGCCGTGCCCGACGAGCACCACGTCGGCCAGGGACCGCAGGACCTGGAACACCCGCCGGTCACCCGGGGAGCCGAGCCCCTCGCTCACCCCCTCGACGGTGACCGCTCCGTCGAGCGAGGCGACGAAGTTCACCCGCAGCGCGCGGCCCGGCGGCAGCCGGTAGTGGTCGGGCAGCTCGTCGTCCCGGAGGTCCCCGGCCGGGGTGGGCAGCAGCCGGCGCACGGTCAGCGGGTGGAGAGGACGACGGCGCTCTCCCGGGGCACGGTCACCGTCCTGCCGTCCAGGACCGGCAGCTCGCCGCTGGCGAACAGCACCTCGCGGGCGGGGGCGTCGAGGTCGATCTCGCGGGGCTCGCCGGACAGGTTCGCCACCACCCGCAGCGAGCCCCGGTGCACCACCAGCCAGCGGTCGGCGTCGTCCCAGCTGACGTCGACCGCCGACAGGTCGGGGTCGAGCAGGTCGGGGTGCGCCCGGCGCAGCGCCAGCAACGCCCGGTGCGCGCCGAGCAGCCGGGAGTGCGGCTCCCGCTCGAGCTCGCTCCAGTCCAGCTTGGAGCGGGTGAAGGTCTCCGGGTCCTGCGGGTCGGGGACCACCGCGGCGTCCCACCCGTGCTCGGCGAACTCGCCGATCCGGCCCTCGGCGGTGGCCTTGCCGAGCTCCGGCTCGGGGTGGCTGGTGAAGAACTGCCACGGCGTCGCGGCCCCCCACTCCTCGCCCATGAACAGCATCGGGGTGAACGGGCTGGTCAGCACGATGGTGGCGCCCACCGCCAGCAGGTCGGGGGAGAGCGAGGCCGAGATGCGGTCGCCGACGGCCCGGTTGCCGATCTGGTCGTGGTCCTGCAGGTAGGCGAGGAACTTCCAGCCCGGCAGCACGTTGGTGTCCACCGGCCGGCCGTGGTGCCGCCGCCGGAAGCTCGACCACGCGCCGTCGTGGAAGTACGCGCCGGTCAGCGTCTTGGCCAGGCCGGCGAGCCCGGCGGCGGCGAAGTCCGCGTAGTACCCCTGCCCCTCGCCGGTCAGCGTCGCGTGCAGCGCGTGGTGGAAGTCGTCGCTCCACTGCGCCGTCAGCCCCATGCCACCGGCCACGCGCGGGGTGACCAGGCGCGGGTCGTTGAGGTCGCTCTCGGCGATCAGCGTCAGTGGGCGGCCCTCGGCGACCGACAGCCGGTCGACCTCCTGCGCCATCTCCTCCAGCACGTGGGTGGCCCGCTCGTCGACCAGCGCGTGGACGGCGTCCAGGCGCAGCCCGTCGACGTGCATGTCGCGCAGCCACATGAGGGCGTTGTCGACGATGTAGCGGCGCACCTCGTCGGAGTCCGGCCCCGACAGGTTGACCGAGTTGCCCCACGTGGTGGCGCCGCCCTCGGCGAAGACCGGGAAGAACAGCGGCAGGTAGTTCCCCGACGGACCGAGGTGGTTGTAGACGACGTCCTGGATCACGGCCAGGCCGCGTTGGTGGCAGGCGTCGACGAAGCGCTGGTAGGCCGCCGGGCCGCCGTACTCCTCCTGCACCGCGTACCAGAGGACGCCGTCGTAGCCCCAGTTGTGCGTGCCGTTGAAGCCGTTGACCGGGAGCAGTTCGACGAAGTCGATGCCGAGCTCCACGAGGTGGTCCAGTCGGCCGACGGCGGCGTCGAGGGTGCCCTCGGGGGTGAACGTGCCGACGTGCAGCTCGTAGACCACGCCGCCGGCGAGCGGCCGCCCGGTCCACGCCCGGTCGACCCAGCGGTACGCCGCCGGGTCGAAGCGGCGGGAGAGTCCGTGCACGCCGTTCGGCTGGCGCCGCGAGCGCGGATCCGGCCAAGGCGTGTCGTCGTCGTCCAGCAGGAAGCCGTAGTCCGCCTCCGGCCCGGCCTCGACCTCGGCGCGCCACCAGCCGCCGTCGCCGCGGTGCATCTCGTGCACCGTGCCGTCGACCTGGAGCCGGACCCGCTTCGGCAGCGGTGCCCAGACGGAGAAGTCGACGGGTGCGGACATGCGGGGGCCTCCAGGCGGGGTGGGACGGATCGGCCGGGGGACCGGCGGCCAGAACATGCCCGTCCGACCGGAGGCCAATCGTGACCTGCGCGGCGCTCACCCACCGGGCTCCGGGACGCCGCCGACGGCGGCGCCCCGGATCCCGGACACCGGCGTCAGAGCACGAGCGTCTGGCCGACCTGGAGGACGTGCGGGCTGCTCAGCACGTTCCTGTTCTTCTCGTACAGCGCCTGCCACCCACCGGGGGTGCCGTGCGCGGCGGCGATCTTGCCGAGCGTGTCGCCGGGCTTGACCACGTAGGTCCCGGCGGACGCCGCGGCGGGTGCGGGGGCGGCCGCGGGGGCCGGGGCGCCCCACTCGGGCGCGGCCGGGTCGAGGCCCTTCCCGCAGGTCGGCCAGGCGCCGGGGCCCTGGCCGTCGAGCGTGCGCTCGGCGACGGCGATCTGCTGCTCCTTGGAGGCGAGGTCGGCGCGGGCCGCGTACGCGGTGCCGCCGTAGGCCGCCCAGGTGCCGGGGCTGAACTGCAGGCCGCCGTAGTAGCCGTTGCCGGTGTTGATGCTCCAGTTGCCGCCGGACTCGCACTGGGCGACGGCGTCCCAGTTGTTGGGGCCGGCGGCAAGCGCCGGGCCGGCGAGGGCGCCGAGGGAGAGGGCCGCCGCGCCGGTGAGGACGACGGCACCGCGGCGCAGACCGCGGGCAGGCAGGCAGGAACGATCGTGCTGGGACAAGGGGATCCTCCGATCGACCGCCTGCGGGGTGAGCTGTCGGGTTCGGACGATCGGTGCCCGGCCGCGGAACGCGGCTTCACCCCGAGACGCACGTGGCGTCGAATGTGGTTCCCCCACCCCCGTCCACGGTTGTGCTGTGGTCAGGACGCCGCCGGACGGGGTTGGGCGGGACGGCGCCGTGCCCGGCCGGTCGGCCGGGCACCCGGGGGACGGTAGGCGGAGGCCATCGAGCGACTCCGCGGCACCCGGCGTGTCACCCCGGCGTGGCGCGACAGGCCGGGCCGGGGACGGCGCACCGTCCCAGGCCCCTCACTTTCAGTCGCGGACCAGCAGGGCGACCGGCAGCCGCCCCAACACGTCGCGCACCGGCATCCCGGCGGCGTCGGAGACGAAGCAGTCTCCGGTGAGCAGGTCCCGCCAGGCGCCGTTCGGCAGCTGCAGCGCGGTGTCGCCCCAGCCGCCGGCGCCGGCCAGCCCGACCGGCAGCCGGGTGGCCACCGTCACCGCACCCCCGCGGTCGAAGGCGACCACGTGCCCCGCCGTCGCGCCGGTCGCCGCCACCGGTTGGTAGCCGGCGAACCACTCCGGGTGCTCGCGGCGGGCCCGCAGCGTGCGGGAGACCACGAGCAGCTTGGCCGCGCCGCTCTCGTCGACCGCGGGCACCTCGCCGCCGTCCAGCCGGGCCAGCAGCCGGCGGCGCAGCTCGTAGTCGACCGGACGGCGGTTGTCCGGGTCGACGAGGGAGAGGTCCCACAGCTCGGTGCCCTGGTAGACGTCCGGGACGCCGGGGATGGTGAGCTGCAGGAGCTTCTGCGCCAGAGAGTTGGACCTCCCGAAGGGCGCGATCCGGGCGACGAGGTCCTCGATCGCGCCGTTCGTCTGCTCGTCGTCGAACGCGGCGTCGACCAGCGCGTGCAGCCGGTTCTCGAACTCCTCGGCCGGGTCGGTCCACGTCGTCGACGTCCCCGCCTCGCGGGCGGCCTTCTCCACGTAGGCGTGCGCCCGCTCGCGGGACAGCGGCCAGGCCCCGACCAGGTTCTGCCACACCAGGTGGGCCAGCGGTCGGTCGGCCAGCGGGTGCCGGGAGAGCAGCTGTCGCACCAGCTGCGCCCACTCGGTGGGCAGCTCGGCGAGCACCGCCAGCCGGGCGCGCACGTCCTCGCTGCGCTTGGTGTCGTGCGTCGACAGCGCGGTCATCGACTCGGGCCTGCGCGCCAGGCGGCGCTGCTGCGCCTCGTGGAACTCCTCGACCGTGCTGCCGAAGCGCGCCGGGTCGCCGCCCACCTCGTTGAGCGCGACGAACCGCGCCCAGCGGTAGTAGGCGCTGTCCTCGACGCCCTTGGCCATCACCGGACCGCTGGTCTGCTCGAAGCGGGTGGCGGCCTCGGTCCCCGCCTGCGACAGCACCGTGTGCAGTGCGTCCACGGCGTCGGTGAGGTCGGGACGGCGCTCCCGGACCGCGGCCACGGTCGCGTCGAGGTGCTCGCGGCCGTCGGGCAGGTAGGTGCGGTAGACGGGGAAGCCCGCCAGCAGCTCGGCCAGCGCCTCGGTCTGCTGCGCGACGTCGATGCCGGGCAACTCGCCGATGACCCGCACCAGGCGGGCCACCTCCGAGCCGAGGATCCCGTCGGTCACCTCGCGCTTGCAGTCGTGCACCAACCGCGCATAGTCCACCGGCGCGCCGGACAGCTCGGTGTCCAGCGCGGTCAGCGCCGCCTCGCCGGCCGGGTCGACGAGCACGTCGTCCACCTCGGCCAGCGCGTCGTAGCCCGTCGTCCCGGCCGTCGACCAGCTCTCCGGCAGGTCCTCCCCGGGCTCGAGGATCTTCTCCACCACGGTCCAGCGCCCGCCCGAGGCCTCGGCCAGCCGGTCGAGGTAGCCCTTGGGGTCGGCCAGGCCGTCGGGGTGGTCGATCCGCAGGCCGTCGACGGCGCCGACCTCGACCAGCCGCAGGACCAGCTCATGGGTCGCGGCGAACACCTCCGGGTCCTCCACGCGCAGCCCGGCGAGGGTGTTGATCGCGAAGAACCGCCGGTAGTTCAGGTCGGCGTCGGCCCGCCGCCAGTCGACCAGCTCGTAGTGCTGGCGGGCGTGCACCTCCTGCGGGGTGCCCTGCCCGGTGCCCGGCGCGATCGGGAAGCGGTTGTCGTAGTACCGCAGCTCCCCGTCCACCACCTCCAGCTTCTCGACGTCGTCCGCCGAGCCCAGCACCGGCAGCCGCACCCTGCCGCCGCCGAAGTCCCAGTCGATGTCGAACGCGCCGGCGTGCGCGCTGTCCCGGCCGTGCCGCAGCACGTCCCACCACCACGGCGCCTCGGCCGGATCGGCCACGCCCATGTGGTTGGGCACCAGGTCGAGCACGAGGCCCAGCCCCTGCGCGTGCAGCGCGGCGACCAGCCGGTCCAAGCCGGCCTGCCCGCCCCGCGACTCGTCGACGTGCGCGTGGTCGACGGTGTCGTAGCCGTGCGTGCTGCCGGCGGCCGCGCGCAACAGGGGAGAGGTGTAGGCGTGGCTCACCCCGAGGTCGGCCAGGTAGCCGGCGACCGACGCGGCGTCGTCCAGGGTGAAGTCCGCCGTCACCTGCAGCCGGTAGGTCGCGGTGGGCACCGCGCGCCGGCGCTCCCGGCTCAGCGGCTCGCTCGTGCCCGGCTCGCTCATCTCGGGCCCGCTCACGCGCGACGCGGGGCGCTGAACACGACCATCGACCGGTCCTCCACGGTGATCGTCTCGCCGGGCTTGAGCTGCGTCGGCTCGACGGCCTCCATCTCGGCGGTGTCGAGGACGACCGTCCAGGCCGCGGCGTACTCCTCGGCCGGCAGGGTGAAGTCCATCGGCTCGTGCGTCGCGTTGAACGCCAGGTAGAAGTGGTCGTCGACGACGTCCTCGCCGCGCTCGTCGGTCGACCGGATGCCGTGCCCGTTGAGGTACATGGCGATCGACTTGGCGAAGCCGGCGTCCCAGTCGTCCTCGGTCATCAGGTCACCGTCCGGCGTGAGCCAGGCGATGTCCTGCACCGGGGCGCCCCGCTCGCGCCGCACCGGCCGGCCGTGGAAGAAGCGACGACGGCGGAACGTCGGGTGCTCGGCACGCAGCCGGGTGACCAGCTTGGTGAACTCCAGCAGCCCCTCGTCGACCTCGTCCCAGTGGACCCAGGTCAGCGGCGAGTCCTGGCAGTAGCCGTTGTTGTTGCCCTGCTGCGTCCGGCCCAGCTCGTCGCCGTGCAGGAGCATGGGCACGCCCTGGCTGAGCATCAGCGTGGCCAGGAAGTTGCGGCGCTGACGGGCCCGCAGGGTGAGCACCTTCTTGTCGACGGTCTCGCCCTCCACCCCGCAGTTCCAGCTGCGGTTGTGGCTCTCGCCGTCGTTGTTGCCCTCGCCGTTGGCCTCGTTGTGCTTCTCGTTGTAGGAGACGAGGTCGGTCAGCGTGAACCCGTCGTGCGCGGTGACGAAGTTGATGCTGGCCACCGGGCGCCGGCCCGAGTGCTGGTACAGGTCCGAGGAACCGGTGATCCGGCTGGCGAACTCGCCGACGGTCGCGTCCTCGCCGCGCCAGAAGTCGCGGACGGTGTCGCGGTACTTGCCGTTCCACTCGGTCCACAGGGCCGGGAAGTTGCCGACCTGGTAGCCGCCCTCGCCGACGTCCCAGGGCTCGGCGATGAGCTTGACCTGGCTGACCACCGGGTCCTGGTGCACCAGGTCGAAGAAGGCCGACAGCCGGTCGACGGCGTGCAGCTCGCGGGCGAGGGTGGAGGCGAGGTCGAAGCGGAAGCCGTCGACGTGCATCTCGGTGATCCAGTACCGCAGCGAGTCCATGATCAGCTGCAGGGCCTGCGGGGTGCGGGCGTTGAGCGAGTTCCCGGTGCCGGTGTAGTCCATGTAGTACTGCGGGTCGTCCTCGACCAGCCGGTAGTAGGCCCGGTTGTCGATGCCCTTGAACGACAGCGTCGGCCCGAGGTGGTTGCCCTCGGCGGTGTGGTTGTAGACCACGTCGAGGATGACCTCGATCCCCGCCTCGTGCAGGGTCCGGACCATCCCCTTGAACTCCGCCACCTGCATGCCGTTGTCGGTGTTGCTGGCGTACTCGTTGTGCGGGGCGAAGAAGCCGATCGTGTTGTAGCCCCAGTAGTTGCGCAGGCCCTTCTGCTCCAGGGTGTCGTCCTGCACGAACTGGTGCACGGGCATGAGCTCGATCGCGGTGACGCCGAGCCCGGTGAGGTGGTCGATGACCGCCGGGTGCGCGATGCCCGCGTACGTGCCGCGCAGGTCCTCCGGCACGTCCGGGTGGGTCATCGTGAGGCCCTTGACGTGGGCCTCGTAGATCACCGACTTGTGGTACGGGGTCCGCGGGGGCCGGTCCACGCCCCAGTCGAAGTACGGGTTGACGACGACGGACTTCGGCATGTGCGCGGCCGAGTCCTCGTCGTTGCGCTCCCCGCTGTCGAAGTCGTACCCGAACACCGACGGGTCCCAGTCGACCCGGCCGTCGATGGCCTTCGCGTAGGGGTCGAGCAGCAGCTTGTTCGGGTTGCACCGCATGCCCTGCGACGGGTGGTAGGGGCCGTGGATGCGGTAGCCGTAGCGCTGGCCGGGCTGGATGCCGGGCAGGAAGGCGTGCCAGACGAACCCGTCCATCTCCGGCAGGCGGATGCGCTCCTCGTTGCCGGCGTCGTCGAAGAGGCACAGCTCGACCTTCTCGGCGACCTCACTGAAGATCGCGAAGTTGGTGCCGGTGCCGTCGTAGGTGGCACCGAGGGGGTAGGCGGTACCAGGCCACACCTGGGTCATGAAACGAGGTCCTCCTGCGCTGGCGCCCCCGGGAGGCCGGGGGCCGGTGGCCTCCCGCCGCGGGGCACGGGCGAGGAGGTCGGGTCACACGTGGTGCACCATGCCCCCGTTGCCCCCTCCGGGGGGCCCGCACACCTCGGTCCGGTGCCCGGCGGGGGAGATCTCGCTCACCCCGGACGACGACGCCCCCCGCGGTTCTCCACGGGGGGCGTCGTGCGCAGGTCCGGCCGGCAGCGGCGCCGGGGTCCGACCTCGCCCGGGTGTCCCCGGGTGGCGCTGGTCCCCGGCGGTGACCGCTCCTGCGACCGGGGACGCTAGGCGGGTCGGATACCCCAGGGCAAGCACCCGGGGCCAGTGGATCGGTCCCGTCCGCCCCGGGAGTGCGCGGGCGTCGCACGGACGCCGTCCTGTCACACCCCCGTCGTACCGTCGACCCGTGCGCGCGACCACCGATCTCCGGCCGACCCAGGGGCGCTTCCGCGTCGTCAGCGACTTCCAGCCCTCGGGCGACCAGCCGGCGGCGATCACCGCGCTCGCCGAGCGGGTGAACGCCGGCGAGCAGGACGTCGTCCTCCTCGGCGCCACCGGCACCGGCAAGTCGGCGACGACGGCCTGGCTGGTCGAGCAGGTGCAACGGCCGACGCTGGTCATGGCGCCGAACAAGACCCTCGCCGCGCAGCTGGCCAACGAGTTCCGCGAGCTGCTGCCCGACAACGCCGTCGAGTACTTCGTCTCGTACTACGACTACTACCAGCCCGAGGCCTACGTCCCGCAGACCGACACCTACATCGAGAAGGACTCCTCGATCAACGAGGAGGTCGAGCGGCTGCGGCACTCGGCGACGCAGGCGCTGCTCACCCGGCGGGACGTGGTCGTGGTGGCCACGGTGTCCTGCATCTACGGCCTGGGCACGCCGCAGGAGTACGTCGACCGCGCGCTGAAGATCTCGGTCGGGGAGGAGCGGGACCGCGACGAGCTGCTCCGCACGCTGGTCACCGAGCAGTACACCCGCAACGACCTGTCCTTCACCCGCGGCACCTTCCGGGTCCGGGGCGACACCATCGAGGTCTTCCCCGTCTACGAGGAGCTCGCCGTCCGGATCGAGATGTTCGGCGACGAGGTGGAGCGGCTGTACTACCTGCACCCGCTGACCGGCGAGGTCATCCGCGAGGTCGAGGAGCTGTTCGTCTTCCCGGCCACCCACTACGTCGCCGGCCCCGAGCGCATGGAGCGGGCGATCGGGAGCATCGAGGCCGAGCTCGAGCAGCGGCTGGCCGAGCTTGAGCGGCAGGGCAAGCTGCTGGAGGCCCAGCGGCTGCGCATGCGCACCACCTACGACATCGAGATGATGCGCCAGGTCGGGTTCTGCTCGGGCATCGAGAACTACTCGCGGCACATCGACGGGCGCGCGCCCGGCTCCGCCGGCGCCTGTCTCATCGACTACTTCCCCGACGACTTCCTGCTGGTCATCGACGAGTCGCACGTGACCGTGCCGCAGATCGGCGGCATGTACGAGGGCGACATGAGCCGCAAGCGGACGCTGGTGGAGCACGGGTTCCGGCTGCCGTCGGCGATGGACAACCGCCCGCTGAAGTGGGAGGAGTTCACCGACCGGATCGGCCAGACGGTCTACCTGTCCGCGACGCCCGGCCCCTACGAGCTGGGCCGCACGCAGGGCGAGTTCGTCGAGCAGGTCATCCGCCCTACTGGCCTGGTCGACCCGGAGGTCGTCATCAAGCCGACCAAGGGGCAGATCGACGACCTGGTGCACGAGATCCGGGTCCGCACCGAGAAGGACGAGCGGATCCTGGTCACCACCCTGACCAAGAAGATGGCCGAGGACCTCACCGACTACCTGCTCGAGCTCGGCATCCGGGTCCGCTACCTGCACTCCGAGGTCGACACCCTGCGCCGGGTCGAGCTGCTCCGCGAGCTCCGGCAGGGCGAGTACGACGTCCTGGTCGGCATCAACCTGCTCCGCGAGGGCCTGGACCTGCCGGAGGTGTCGCTGGTGGCGATCCTCGACGCCGACAAGGAGGGCTTCCTCCGGTCGGGGACCTCGCTGATCCAGACGATCGGCCGCGCCGCCCGCAACGTCTCGGGGCAGGTGCACATGTACGCCGACAAGATCACCCCTTCGATGGCGCACGCGATCGAGGAGACCAACCGCCGGCGCGAGAAGCAGATCGCCTACAACACCGAGCGCGGGGTCGACCCCCAGCCGCTGCGGAAGAAGATCGTCGACATCCTCGACGGCATCTACCAGGCGGCCGACGACACCGATGCCTCCGCCGAGCTGCTCGGCGGCTCGGGGCGGCAGCAGTCCCGCGGGAAGTCGCCGGTGCCGGGGCTCTCGTCGAGGAAGAAGGCCGGGAAGGCCGGCGCGATCGAGGTCCAGGGGTTGCCGCGCAACGAGCTGGCCGATCTCATCACGCAGATGAACGAGCAGATGCTCGCCGCCGCCCGGGAGCTGCAGTTCGAGGTGGCGGCCCGGTTGCGCGACGAGCTGACCGAGCTCAAGAAGGAGCTCCGGCAGCTCGACGCCGCGCACGCCTGATGCACAGGGAGGAGCTGGTCGCCCACTGCCTGGGCAAGCCGGGCGCGGAGGAGAGCTACCCCTGGGGGGAGGCCGAGCTGGTCGCCAAGGTGGGCGGCAAGGCCTTCGCGTTCATCGGCCTGGACAGCGGCACCGTCGGCGTGAAGTGCGGCCGGGACGCCGCCGAGGCCGCCGAGTGGCGGGACCGCTACCCGGGGGCGATCACGCAGAGCGCCTACGTCGGGCGGTACGGCTGGAACGCCGTCGACTGGACCGGCCCCGTGCCCGACGACGAGGTCCGTGAGCTGGTCGACGCCTCCTACGACGCGATCGTGGCCGCACTGCCCCGGAGCCGGCGGCCCACGACGGCGTGACCGACGGCGTGACCGACGGCGTGACCGACGGCTGGAGGTTCCCTGGGAGTTCGGGAACCCCGCCGCCGGCCCGGCCGTTGGACCCTCTGGGACCGGGCACGCCTCGACGCAGGCTGGCCGGTCCCGTGGAGGGGAGTATCCCCACTCGGCAGCGTCGTCAACACGGGGTCCAGTGATCCCCGGCGCTGCCGGTCGTCCGGTCCTTCCGGGCGGCGGGAGAGACCTCCGGTGCTGACAGCTGCCAGTCCTCCGGAGGTACCCCTGTATGGATGTCCCGCTCTGGATCTGGGCGATCACCATCGCCGCGATCATCGGCATGCTCGTGTTCGACTTCGTCGGCCACGTCCGCACGCCCCACGCCCCGACGCTGCGTGAGTCGGCCACCTGGTCGGCGGTCTACGTCGGCATCGCCATCGTCTTCGGGCTGCTGGTGCTCTGGTTCGCCGGCCCGCAGTACGGCGGTGAGTACTTCGCCGGCTTCATCACCGAGAAGAGCCTCTCGGTCGACAACCTGTTCGTCTTCGTCCTGATCATGGCGAGCTTCGCCGTGCCCCGGGAACTGCAGCAGAAGGTGCTGCTCTTCGGCATCGCCTTCGCCCTCGTGCTGCGGACGATCTTCATCTTCCTGGGCGCCGCGGCCATCGAGAACTTCAGCTGGGTCTTCTACATCTTCGGCGGCTTCCTCATCTACACCGCGTGGGCGCAGGCCAGGAGCGGCGGCCACGACGACGAGGAGGAGTTCAAGGAGAACAGCTTCCTGCGGCTCACCCGTCGCCTGCTGCCGACCACCGACGACTACCACGGCGACCGGCTGACCGCGAAGGTCAAGGGCAAGCGGTACATCACCCCGCTGTTCATCGCGCTCATCGCGATCGGCAGCGCCGACATCCTCTTCGCCGTCGACTCGATCCCGGCGATCTTCGGTCTCACCCAGGAGACCTACCTGGTCTTCACCGCCAACGCCTTCGCCCTGCTCGGCCTCCGCCAGCTGTTCTTCCTGCTCGACGGGCTGCTGGACAAGCTGGTCTACCTGGCCTACGGCCTCGCGGTCATCCTCGGCTTCATCGGCGTCAAGCTGGTCATCCACGCGCTCCACGAGAACGAGCTGCCGTTCATCAACGGCGGCGAGCACGTCACCGCGGTCCCGGAGATCCCGACCTGGCTGTCGCTGGCCGTCATCGTGGTCACCCTGCTGGTGACCACCTGGGCCAGCCTGCGGAAGAACAAGAAGGACGCCGCCGCCGGCCGGACCGGGCACACGGAGGCCGCCGACGCGGGCGCCGGGTCCGACGGCCGCGCGGTCGCCGCGCCGCACACGCACGACGACCTGCCCACCTCCGGCCGGGGCGACGCGCCGCCCACCGGCCGGACGGCGGCGGTCCGCTCGGCCGACGACGAGCGCCGGTGAGGTCCGCTCCGGTGCGCCGCCGCGGGACGCCGACCCGGCCGGTGCACCCCTGAGCGGGCGCTCCACCGAACCTGTCGCCGCCGGAGCAGGTGCGGCAGTATCCGACGAACGTCCGTTGCTCGTGGCCCGTCCACGAGGAACGGAAGCGGGGGGAACCGGTCCGGGCGCGCTCCGCCCGGACCACCAGGGGCGGCTCCGGCCGGTCCCGAGGGCCGGCCGTCCCCCGCGCTCGCGGAGCGGCAACCGCCGCTGCGCTCATCCTGGCGATGGATTGGGAGTTCTCCACATGGGTGTCAGCCTCAGCAAGGGCGGCAACGTCTCACTGACCAAGGAGGCGCCCGGCATGACCGCGGTCAACGTCGGTCTGGGCTGGGACGTCAACACCTTCTCCGGGGGCGACTTCGACCTCGACGCCTCGGCGATCATGCTCGACGCCGGCGGCCGGGTCACCCCCGACGACTCGGGGTTCGTCTTCTTCAACAACCTGCGCAGCCCCGACGGCTCCGTCGTGCACGTGGGCGACAACCTCACCGGGCAGGGCGAGGGGGACGACGAGGTCATCCAGGTCAACCTGGCCGGCGTCCCGCCGACCTGCGAGAAGATCGTCTTCCCGGTGTCCATCTACGACGCCGACACGCGCAAGCAGAACTTCGGCGCCGTCCGCAACGCCTTCATCCGCGTCGTCAACCAGGCCAACGGGCAGGAGATCGCCCGCTACGACCTGACCGAGGACGCCTCGGTGGAGACCGCCATGGTCTTCGGCGAGCTGTACCGCAACGGCCCGGACTGGAAGTTCCGCGCGGTCGGCCAGGGCTACGCCTCCGGCCTGCGCGGCATCGCCCAGGACTTCGGCGTCAACGTCGGCTGACCGGCGTGGCCGGGCCCGGACGCCGTCCGGGCCCGGCCGCCCCGCGCCTCCCGCACCCCAGCACCCAGGAAGGTCCCGTCATGGTCGACTACACCCGCCCGTCCCAGCCCCCGGCCACCCCCTCCGGCGGCGTCTCGATGTCCAAGGTGACCCTCACCAAGGGCGCGCCCTCGGTGTCGCTCACCAAGGGGCGCGGCGCCGGCGGCCAGATGCGGATCAACCTCAACTGGAACTCCGGTGCGCAGAAGCGCGGACTGTTCAGCAAGACCCCCGCCGTCGACCTGGACCTGGCGTGTCTCTGGGAGACGACCGACGGGAAGAAGGGCGTCGTCCAGGCGCTCGGCAACGCCTTCGGCTCGCTGGACCGCCCGCCCTACGTGTTCCTCGACGGCGACGACCGCTCCGGCAAGGTCTCCGGCGGTGAGAACCTCGTCGTGAACCTGGACCACCTCGACGCCATCAAGCGCATCCTGGTCTTCGCCTACATCTACGAGGGCGTGCCGAACTGGGCCGCCGCCGACGCCGTCGTCACGCTGTTCCCGCAGGGGGCGGCCCCCATCGAGGTCCGGCTCGACGAGCACGCCTCGAACGCCCGGTCCTGCGCCATCGCGCTGCTCACCAACTCGGGCGGGGCGCTGACCGTGCAGCGGGAGATCCGCTACCTGCCGGGTGTCCAGCGCGACCTCGACGCCGCCTACGGGTGGGGCATGAACTGGACCGCGGGCCGCAAGTGACCCACCTCCTCCCGCGCGGGGGCAACGTCGGCCTGGCCGCCGTCGGCCTCCGCGGGCCGGTCGTGGTCACCCTGACCTGGCAGCCGGCGCCTGGGCTGGACGCCGACCTGTCCGCCTTCCTCACCACCGGCGCGGGCAAGGTCCGCAGCGACGCCGACTTCGTGTTCTACAACCAGCCGGACGGCGCGGGCGGGGCGGTCCGGCACCTGGGCAAGTCCACCCGTGGCGCCGTCACCGTCGACCGGGTGCGGATCGACCCCGACCGGCTGCCCGCCGACGTGGAGAAGGTGGTCATCGGCGCCTCGCTGGACGGCCCCGGCACCTTCGGCGGCCTGGCCGGCGTGGGCGTCGAGGTGGCCGCCGACGAGCAGGCGCCCGCCGCGGTCCGCTGCGAGGTGACCGCCGGGCAGGAGACCGCGCTCGTGTTCGCCGAGGTCTACCGCCGGGGCGGGGAGTGGAAGGTCCGCGCCGTCGGGCAGGGCTACACCAACGGCCTCGCGGGGCTGGCCACCGACGTCGGCGTGGACGTCGACGAGGAACCGGCCCCGGTCCCGGCCGCCGCCGCGACACCGGCGAGTCCGCCGGTGAGCCCGCCGGCGAGTCCACCCGCCGGCCCCCCGATCAGCATGGAGAAGCGCCGGCTGGTCGACCTCGAGAAGAAGCTGGCCACCTCCGCGCCGCAGCTGCTGTCCCTGGTCAAGACCGCCGGCGTCAGCCTGGAGAAGCGGGGCCTGGGCGAGCACACCGCGCGCGTCGCCCTCGTGCTGGACATCTCCGGCTCGATGGCCGGCCTCTACCGCTCCGGCGCGGTCCAGCGGCTGGCCGAGCGGGTGCTCGCGCTCGGCCTGCGCTTCGACGACGACGGCGTGGTCGACGTCTTCCTGTTCGGGAAGCAGGTGCACCAGCCCGAGACCGGACTGCGACTGGATGGTCACCAGGAGTTCATCTCCGCCGTCACGAAGAAGCACCGGCTGGAATTCGACACTCGATACGGTGCCGCGATGTCAGCGGTCCGGCAGCACTACTTCGGCTCCAGCCAGGACCGGCGTGCGCCGCTGTCCGACCGGGTCCCCGTGTACGTCATGTTCCTCACCGACGGTGCACCCAGCGACAAGGCAGTGGCGACGGCGCAGATCCGGTCGGCGTCCTACGAGCCGGTGTTCTGGCAGTTCATGGGCATCGGCTCGCCGCGGCAGTTCACCTTCCTGCAGCGGCTGGACGATCTCGAGGGTCGCTTCACCGACAACGCCGACTTCTTCGCCGTCGACGAGAAGGACCTCATGGGCCGGACGCCGATCAGCGACGACGAGCTGTTCGACCGGCTCATGACCGAGTACCCCGACTGGCTGCGCCGGGCCCGCGCCCAGGGCCTGCTGGCCGGCTGACCGACCGCACCACCCGCCCTCGCCCACCGTTCAGCCCAGAAGCGAGGCCAGCCGTGCGCCACTTCGCGTACCTGACCGACGACGAGCACGACCGGCTCTTCGCCGTGCCCCCGGGCACGGTCACGCCGGCCAGCCCGCGGGCCACCCTGGCCCTCGCGCTGGGCGCCACGCTCTACAGCCCCGGCACCCGGCCCGCGCTCGACGTCGACGCCGCCCGTGCGGCGGCGATCGGCGCCACCAGCATGGTCTGGTGCCTGGAGGACGCGATCCCGCACGCCGAGGTCGCCGCCGCCGAGGCCACCGTGGTCGCCGCCCTGCGCCGGATCCACGACCGCGGCCGCGCGGAGGACCTCCCGCTGCTGTTCGTCCGCGTCCGGGAGGCCGCCCAGATCCACCGGGTGGCCGCGGCCGCCGGACCGGCGCTCTCCCGGCTCACCGGGTTCAGCCTGCCCAAGGCGACCGGCGCCGGGCTGGGCGAGATGCTCGCCGCCGTCGCCGAGGTGAGCGCCGGGTGCGCGCACCCCCTCTACGCGATGCCGATCCTCGAGACGCCCGACGTCGCCTGGTCCGAGACCCGGGCCGCGGCTCTGGCCGCCGTGGCCGAGGTCGTCGACCGGTACGCCGACGAGGTGCTCTGCGTGCGGGTGGGGGGATCGGACCTGTCCGGCCTGTTCGGGCTGCGCCGCGACCGCGGCACCACCATCTGGGACGTCGCCGTGGTCCGCGACTGCCTCGCCGACATCGTCAACCGGTTCGCCCGGAACGGGGAGCACGTGGTCACCGCCGCCGTCTGGGAGCACATCCCCGGCCCCCGCCTGTTCAAGCCGCAGCTGCGGCAGACCCCCTTCTCCGACCAGCGGGAGACCGCCCTGCGCCAGCACCTGATCGACGACGACCTCGACGGCCTGATCCGGGAGACCACCCTCGACAAGGCCAACGGCATGCACGGCAAGACCGTCATCCACCCCGCGCACGTGTCGGTGGTCAACGCGCTGCTCACCGTGGCCCGCTCGGAGTACGACGACGCGCTGGACATCCTGACCGCCGGGGCCCGGGGCGGCGTCCTGCCCTCGGCGCACGGCCGGATGAACGAGCTCGGGCCGCACGCGCTGTGGGCCGAGCTGATCAGCCGCCGGGCGGCCGTGTACGGCGTGGTCGCCGACGAGTCGGCGCTGGTCGACCTGCTGGGGGCCGGGCAGCGCCAGGTGGCCCGCGTCTTCGCCCCGGCGCTGCCGGCATGACCGGCACCCTCGCCGCGGCGCCGCCGGACACGGTTCCGCTGTCGGCCACCGTCGCCCGCCTCCTGGACGCGCAGGTGTCCGGCCCCGGGGCGGCCGCGTTCCCCGAGTGGGCCGGCCTGGCCCTGCGGGACAACCCGCGACGGGCCCAGCTGGTCGTCTCCCGCGTGCTCGGCAAGCACGTCCCGGCCGCGCCGTCCGCGGTGCTGGCGGCGGGCGCGGCCGTCGGGGACGCCGTCGCGGCGGTGCTCGGTGCCGACGCCCCGGACCTGGTGATCGGCTACTGCGAGACCGCGACCGGCCTGGGCCACGCCGCCGCCGCGCGGCTCGGCGCGGCCTACCTGCACACCACCCGGCGGCTGCACCCCGAGGTCCCGGTCGCCGCCCGGTTCGAGGAGGAGCACTCGCACGCCGTGGCGCACGCCCTGCAGCCGGCGGGTCAGGTCTCGCTGGCCGGGAACGGCCCGCTGGTGCTGGTCGACGACGAGCTGACCTCCGGCCGCACGGCGCTGAACACCGTCGCCGAGCTGCACGCCCGGTTCCCGCGACCGCGCTACGTCGTCGCCGCGCTGCTCGACGCGCGCACCCCCGAGCTGCGGGCCGCGTTCGAGCAGCGGGCCGCCGAGCTCGGCGTCCGGGTCGACGTGGCCGCCGTCGTCGCCGCCCGGCTCACCTTCCCGCCCGACGTCCTGGGCCGGGCCGCGGCCGCCCGCGACGCGCTGCCGCCGCCCGCGCCGCCGCCGTCCGGAGCACGCGCCACGGTGGCCGAGCACCCGGGTCTGTGGCCGGACGGCGCCCCGACCACCGCCCGTCACGGGCTGACCCCGGACGGCACCGCCCGCCTCGCCGCGGCCGCCGACAGCGCCGCCGCGCGCCTGGCACCGGCACTGATCGGCAGCCGCGGGGTGCTGGTGCTCGGGACCGAGGAGCTCATGTACGCCCCCGCGGTGCTCGGGGACCGGCTCGCCACGCGCCTGCCCGGGACGCCGGTGCTCCTGCAGTCGACCACCCGCAGCCCGGTGCACGCCGCCGACGACCCCGGCTACGCGGTCCGCCGCACCGTGGCCTTCCCCGCGCCCGACGACCCTGCGCGGCGCTCGCTGGTGCACAACCTCACCGACCCGGCCGCCGTCCCGCCGCCGGGCGTGCCCTGGTCGGAGCTGCGCGCGGACGACGTCGTCGTGGTCGTGGACGCGCCCGCGGCCGACTGCGCCGGGCTGCTGGCCGCGCTGCGGCCGTTCGCCGCGCGGGCGGTGCACCTCGTGACCGTGCCGGGCGCCGAGCCGGAGGCACTGCGATGACCGCCGTCGAGGCCCCGGCGCTGCGCGCGGCCGTGCCCGGCCGGTTCGGGTCCTACCCGGTCGAGGACGTCACCTGGCTGCTCACCGACCTGTCCGGCGTCGCGCTCGAGCGTGGCACGCAGGACCGCGAGGAGGCGATCCAGGGCGGCACGCACTACTCGGAGATGCTGCCGGTCGAGTACCAGCCCGACGCCGCCTACCTCGAGCTGTTCCACACCGCGCTCGCGCAGAGCGCCGACCGCCTCGCCGAGGCGGTCGCCCTCGTCGGGGAGCTGGTCCGGACCGCCGCGGCGGAGGCGGGGCACCGGCCGGTGCTGGTCTCCCTCGCTCGCGCCGGGACCCCCGTCGGTGTGCTCCTGCGCCGCTGGTTCGCCGCCGCCTCCGGGACCGACGTGCCGCACTACACGATCTCGATCGTCCGCGGCCGGGGCATCGACGAGGTCGCGCTCGCCACCGTGCTCGCCCGGCACCCCGCCGGCGCGGTCCGCTTCGTCGACGGCTGGACCGGCAAGGGCGCCATCCAGCGCGAGCTGACCGCCGCGGTGGCCGCCTGGCGGGACCGGCACCCCGAACACGCCGACCTCGACGACCGGCTGGCCGTGCTCGCCGACCCGGGCAGCTGCACCGACCTGTACGGCACCCGCGACGACTTCCTCATCCCCAGCGCCTGCCTGAACAGCACCGTCTCCGGGCTCGTGTCGCGCACCGTGCTGCGCGGGGACCTCATCGGACCGGGCATGTTCCACGGTGCGAAGTACTACGCCGAGCACGCCGCAGGCGACGTCTCCCGGCTGTTCGTCGACACGGTCGCGGCGCGGTTCCCCGAGGTCGCCGGGCAGGTCGCCGCCACGCTCCCGGCGCACGCCGCCGCGGACCGCCGGCCGACCTGGGCCGGCTGGGCGGCGGTCGAGCGGATCGCCGCCGAGCACGGCATCGCCGACATCAACCTGGTCAAGCCCGGGGTGGGGGAGACCACCCGGGTGCTGCTGCGCCGGGTCCCCTGGCGGGTGCTGGCACACCCCGGGCGGGCCGAGGACCTGCGGCACGTCCGCGCCCTCGCCGAGGCCCGGGGTGTCCCGGTGGTCGAGGTGCCCGACCTGCCGTACTCCTGCGTCGGCCTGATCCGGCCGGTGAGCACGTGACGGCGGTGCTGGAGGCCGATGCGCTCGTCGCGGTCGACCTCGACCGCACGCTCATCTACTCGGCGGGCTCCGCCGGCGACCCGGCCGGGCTGCCGCCGCTGCGGGTGGTCGAGCACTACGACGGCGCGCCGCTGTCCCGGGTCACCCACAGCGCCTGGGCGCTGCTGGGACAGCTCATGGACCGGGCGCTCGTCGTGCCGGTCACCACCCGCACCGAGGCCCAGTACCGGCGGGTGGGCCTCCCCGCGGTGCCGCGGTACGCGCTGTGCGCCAACGGGGGCGCGCTGCTCGTCGACGGCGTCCGCGACCCCGGCTGGGACGGCTGGGCGGCGGACGTCGTCGCACGGTCGGCGCCGCTGCCGGAGGTGCTCCGGCTGCTCACCGCGGTCGACGGCGAGCCGTGGGTGAAGACCGTGCGCTCCGCCGAGGACCTCTTCGTCTACCTGGTCGCCCGCTCGCGGGCCGCCGTCCCCGCGCGCTGGCTGGCCGACCTGACGACGGCGACCGCGGACGCCGGGTGGACGGTGAGCCTGCAGGGCCGCAAGGTCTACGCGGTCCCGGCCGGGCTGACCAAGGCCGGGGCGCTGCTGCGGCTGCGGGATCAGGTGGCCGACGGCGCCGGGAGCCCGGTCCGGCTGCTCTGCGCGGGGGACAGCCTGCTCGACGCCCCGATGCTCGCGGCCGCCGACGCCGCGATCCGGCCGGCGCACGGGGAGCTGCACGAGCAGGGCTGGTCGGCCGCCGGCGTCGAGGTGACCGCGGCCAGCGGCGTGCGGGCCGGCGAGGAGATCCTCCGCTGGCTGCTGGCCGAGGCGGGCTGAGCGCGGCCCGGCCGGGGCGGAGGGGCGCGGCTCAGCCGGCGCGGGCGGTGCGGATCATGGCGTCCAGCCCGGCGGTGACCGACCGCGCCTCGTCGACCACGTGTCCCCAGTCCGGCCGGGGCGCCCGCACCTCCTGCTGCAGCGCCTGCAGCCGGCGGGCGAGGTTGTCGAACGTCGACCGGTAGCGCTGGCCGCGGCCCTCGGGCAGGGCGGCGAGGAACCGGCGGGCGTCGACCAGCTCGTGCTCCACCGCGCCGAGCACGGCGCCGGGGTCGGACGACGCGGCGTCCAGCTGGGCCAGCCGGTCGGTCGCCGAGCGGATCGCCTGCTCGGCCCGGGCCGCCGCGCCGCGCACCTGGTCGAGCAGGGCGGCCGCGGCCGGCACGTCGAGGACCGGCGCGGCCAGCAGCCCGTCGAGCCGGCCCAGCACGTCGTCGACCTCGGCGAGTGCCTGCGCCGCCCGCTGCGGCGCCTGCTCCACGCCGGCCCACGCGCCGTGCGTGTACCGGCGGCGCAGCTCGCTCATCACCGGCGCCAGGCGCTCGTGCCGGGTGCGCAGCGCCTCACGGCGGGTGTGGACCGACGCCGCCCCGCGCCGCACGTCCGCCGCCCGCGCCGCCAGGGTCTGCGCCCGGGTGGTGACGGCGTCGGCGCCCTCGCGGGCGGACTCGGCG